>NZ_AUFX01000003.1:600000-768796 GCF_000426725.1 Sporocytophaga myxococcoides DSM 11118
AATGAAACAACTTTGGAAGCTGTCTCTTTAAATAAAAGATTCTGATCAATTTTAAATGAGTAAGAATACAGATTCCCTGCCTTCATTTTAATTTTAAAACTTCCTGTACTTTCAAAGTCGGAGAAGTTTAACTTCCAATAATTCCCTGTAGTCCATCCCGTTACCTGTCCAACAGAGGTACCAAGCCCTTTGAATACAATATTATTACTATTATCCACGACATAAAAACTATCTGTTGAGAGTGTTGTAAGATTTGATTGATAAATAGCCACTTTGGGACCTTCCTGTTCATAGCCGATTTGATTAATCAATATTTTACCTGGCAAAAAAGGTAACGGATCGCCGATAGTTACATCATCGAAATATACAGTTCCAGAATAACTGGTGCCTGGATTAAAGAAAAAGGTAGCTGTAACAATGTGAGCAGCATCAAACCCTGAAGGAAATTTATTCTTAAAATCAAATGAGAGTGTCTGATAACTTCCATTTCCCGTTACCAGCTTTGATTGCGAAGCAAGCCCTGTCCATTTGCCAGAGGCATCCTGCAAATCGACTCTTAAATTAAAGTTACTTGCTGCTTTTACTTTAATAGAAACTGCTGGATTGGCAATAATAGAAATCGGTGAAAATTCATATTCCAGATTGTCATAACCAGCACTTGAACAGTTTATTTTTAATTCCTGATTTGCTGCACTTAATACAAAATGCGAAGGGTTGGTCCCTGCCCATCCGGAAGTGGAATTCCCAGAAAAATCATTTAATATGCCCGTCTGAGCATAAAGATTGATTCCCAGAAAAATAAAAAATAAGAGCGGTAGTATTCGTAATGAATTCATTCTATAGAAGCTTAACTATGGCACAAAAATACATTTTTGTACAAAAAAGTTATATTTTTTATTATTAAAATTCAATAAATACTTTTAGAAACTTAATAGTCAGAAGGATAACTTATAGCTTACAAAAAATGAATGATAAAAGTCTTAATAAAAAACCCTTTCTTAATAAAGGCTATCTCCATTAAGAAAGGGTTTAATTTTATTTTGATTTATGCTTTTCCTTCTGTTTACGGTGTTTTCCTTCTTTTTCTTTACTAGGATTCTCAATTACCGGAGCAACTTTGGTGGTATCAGCTTTACCAACTGGTTTGACTTCTGCCTTTCTTAAATATTCGAAAAGGGTAAAGCCAATTTTCCCATTGTATTTTACCTTGCACCAATCACCTTGCAGCTTAGAAAGCAATAAGACACTTTCGTTCTCTGCAATGTACACAACATACTGACCATTTGCAGCCGGAACCTCCCTCAATTTAATTCCGCTGATATTCGATACTTTATAAAGGTTTTCCTGAGCCTTTAAAGTAAAGTTTATTTGAAGAATAAAAATTCCTACTAAAAGTAAAGTTTTGCGCATAGTGTGCTCAATTTATATTCATTAATAACATTATACGGTAAATTCATAAAATCGGATATCTCAATTTTCAACAAAAGGACATTTTGTTGACCTCTTGATAAACAAACAATTACACATGGCAATAGTTTTTAGAGCTCAACCAAATAACCTGAAATGAAAATCTTAAAAAAGACACTGACAGTTCTGTCTGTAATTGCCTCATTGGTTTTAGGAAAAGCCAATGCTCAACCTGTTTTGATGAAAGTAATTCCGACAGGAAGCACAAACTTTACAACAACGGAAGGTCGATTATTTTTCACAAGCGCAGACTCACTTTGGACCTCTAATGGTACTGCAGCTTCAACCTATTTTATAAAAAAGACAGGAGAACCATTTATAAATGTTACCGATTTAAGATTAGGTACTTTCATTTACTTTACCACCCTGCAGGCAGATGGTAAAACAGCCTTATGGCGCACCAATGGTACAGGGGTCAATACAACCAAAATTGCAGCCTATCCTACAATCAAACCATTGATCGTATATAATGGCGCTTTATACTTAGGTATAGATGATGGTGTTCGTGGTTACGAACTATGGAGATTAAACCTATCCAATACACTTAACATAGTAAAAGATATAAACCCTGGTGGAGGTGATGGTCTGGCAAATAATATTATCATATCATCAGGTACCTTGTATTTCCCTGCATTTGGAGGGCCGGGAGGATTTAATATATGGAAAAGCACAGGCTCAACGGCTAGTACAGTAATGGCTGTAGACCTTCCATTTACTGCATTTGGTCTTGACCTGACAGATGTAAACGGTACAATCTTCTTTTCAAATGAATATACAATAGGATTTACCAATTATGGAGAACTTTGGAAATCCAATGGTACTACAGCTGGAACAAGCATCATAAAATCTTTCAGCGATGATTTTGTTACCTTTCAGTTCAGTCAACTTACGGAATATAAGAATAAACTGTATTTTTATTTCATCGAAAACACCGGAGTTGACTTTGTATCTTTATGGAGTAGCGATGGTACTAGCCTAGGCACAGTTGAAATAAAACATAATATCTTTATTGATATAGCTCTGAGTCCGATATTTATTACGAACAACACGCTTGTCATGACAGCCAGCAGCTTATTTCAATTACCATTGAAAAAATCCGATGGTACAACACCTGGAACCGTTGATTTTTATACTTTCTCAGATTTCTTTTACGGATCTGTGCTGGAGTCCACTGATAAACTCTTTTTCTTTACAGATAATGCAACAGTAAGCGGAGTTGAAACCTTTGATGAAATATATCAATCTGACCTGACAACAGAAAATTCTAAATCACTCAGAGAGCTATATGGGACATCATTTGCTGGATCAAATAATATCAGGAATGCTGCGGGAAATGTGTATTTCACCACTCGATTAGCATTCTCACCTGATCCTGAGGAAAGAAAGCTAAGACTATGGTTTTACAATCCTACAAAACCATCTACCAACGTTCCATACTTTACTCTTATCAATGCTACCACAAATGAAGATATTGCCTGGCTGCACAACAATGATTATATATTCAAGCCTGACACTTTGAATATAAATGTTCGTTGGAATCCCTCAACGACACCGGGAAGCGTTGTATTTAATCTGAATTCAATACCATACCGAACAGAAAATATAGCTCCATTCTCACTTGCAGGTGACACTGATGGCGATTACAACCCATGGCCTGTAACAACAGGTAACTATAATATCAGCGCAACTCCTTATTCTTTACCAAGCGGAACAGGGGCTCCGGGACCTGTTAGCAATGTATTTGTATATGTAGTTGCTTCACCTCCTTTGAGAAGTGCAGATGCAGAATATGACATCAATAATATCTCAAGTCCTGAGGCTGCTCAATTTGAAGCTTATCCTAACCCATCTTCAGATAATTTTTCTTTCTCTGTATTGAATAATGAAAGTGGAATTGTCAAGGCAGAAATTTATAAAGCAGATGGAACTCTTGTAGAAAAATTACTAGAAGCTAATGTTGCTGAGGGCGAAACTATTCAGTTTAACTGGAATGGCTCACAATATTTAGAAGGAGTTTATATTTGCAAGTATACTTCTGGCAAGAAGCAGTACATCAAAAAAATTGTTCTTACTAAATAAACAGTAATAAACAGCAAAGCTTCCAACTACCGGAAGCTTTGCTGTTATTCAATTATAAAAATTTAGTTCTGTCGTTTTTCCTCTTCTCATCTAGTTTTTTTAGAAACAAATCTTCCTTCTGGTTACCAGAATTTGTATACATTTCATTCAGCAAATAATCCAGAAAAATATCTACGCTTCTAAGCTGTTCTTCTGAAAGTTCTTCCATTTTTCTGAACAATATTTCCTTTAACTTTTCCTTATCCTCCATCGCAGCTATTGACTTTTAATTCAGTTTATCTTTGTTAACGTCTTTTGATTTATCATGTTCTTTAGCAAAAACCTCAATTGTTCTTTTAACAGGCTTTGGTTCATAAAAATGCTTCTCCAGAATCTTCTTTTCCAGTGGCCCCCTCGAAACAGTATCTGTCAGGTATTGCTCAATCATAAGGCTGGCTATCGGAGCTGCCCAAGCACCTCCCCATCCTGCATTTTCAACAAAAACTGCGATAGCTATCTTTGGATTTTCTTTTGGAGCAAAAGCAATAAAGACAGAGTGATCTTCTCCATGTGGATTCTGAGCAGTTCCTGTTTTTCCGCAAATCGTAATTCCATTGATTTTAGAAGCTGCTGCAGTTCCTTCATTAACAACTCTCTCCATTCCATCTGCAACTATGTCAAAATATTTGGAATCAATACCCGTATAGTGCTTTTCTTTATACTTTTCAGCAAGCGCATGATCTTTCCCTATCCCCTTTACAAAGTGCGGTGCAATGTAATATCCTTTATTGGCCAGGCATGCTGCGAAGTTCGCCATTTGTAAAGGAACCATACCTATTTCACCCTGGCCGATACCAAGAGAATATATGGTAGAAAACTTCCAGTGATGATGACCATAAATCTTGTCATAAAAAGCATTGCTTGGGATAGATCCTGCTTTTTCATTAGGTATATCAACGCCAAGCTTTTGTCCAAAGCCAAAGTTTCTGACTAAGTGATACCACTCTTCGAAGCCAACTTCTGTATCTTTAAATTTATCAGCAAATTTATCCTGATTGATAATCTTTCTGAAGACCTGATAATAATAAGGGTTACAGGAATGCTGTATTGATGCCCTTAAATCAAGTGGAGAGGCATGATTATGGCAATTGACCATATCTTTATTACATGGAAATAAAGTATGTTCATTGATCACTCCCAACTGAAGCCCTATTAGCGCCTGAGCCAATTTAAATATAGATCCAGGAGGATACTTAGCCATCAAAGGTCTATTGAACAAAGGCTTTAACGTATCCTTCTGCAAAGCAAAAGCATTTTTTGCAAACTTCCTTCCTGCAAGCATATTCGGATCGTATGTAGGTGCAGAAACAAAAGCAAGAATTTCACCGGATGAAGGCTCAATAGCAACTATACCTCCTTTCTTATAAGCAATAAGTTTTTCGGCATAAGCTTGCAGATCTCCATCTATAGAAGTGTAAAGGTCTTTACCAGGAACAGGTATGGTATCATACTTACCATCTAACAAAGATCCTTTCTCGGCACCTTTCACATCTACCATCAAATATTTAACACCTCTCCTGCCTCTTAACTCCTCTTCATAGAAAGATTCCAGACCACTGATACCCAAATAGTCACCTTTAGAATAATAGTTTTCACTTTGATTATCCAGTTGTTTCTTACTGATTTCTCCAATATATCCCAGGGCACTCGCCATTACATGCTGTTCGTAATTTCTTATAATCCTGGTTTGAGTATATAATCCCTTATAATCCACAAGTACATCTTGAATTCTTCCGAGGTCGTTAAACGATAACTGTTTAATCAAAGCCGTAGGACGAGACCATGCCTTATCTTTTCTGATTTCCTTGATAACTTTATAGAGTTCATCTTTAGTCATATGTAGCTTCTGACAAAACTCTGTGGTGTCCTTAATTTTGGTCTCCTTAAGGACAATCATTAGATCGAATACTGTAGTGTTTGTAACAAGAGGTTTTCCATCTCTTGCATAAATTACACCTCTAGGGGCATAGTCTATCATCCTCCTTGTAGCATTACGCTGAGCCATTTCCTTGTAGTCTGAGCTGGCTACCTGAAGTAAAAAAAGGCGTATGATAAATATTGCCGCTACAACTATAAAGATTCCTTGTACTACGAATTTTCTTTCCATATTCCTAATAATCCTATTGAAAGGACTATTAAGGCTGATTAGTTCCATAATGATGTAACTATTTCAATTATCTATAAAATGAAAATATTTTTTCGAATGTGAACTTTTTTGATTGGGATACAAATAAAAAAAGGCATTGATTATTCAATGCCTTTGATAATTAATCTATCAAATTATATCTTAACTATTTTCCAGAAGATCTTTAATTGCAACCAGGATCGGAGTCCACCCTTCACCATTATTATAGGATTCATTAAATCGTTTCTCTCCGTCCGCTACAGTCTCATATCCATCTTGAGTAACTGTCAATAATGTTTTACCATTGCTTTCAGAAAGTTCATACGTTACATTCAAGTAATTCTCAGGAATATCAGGATAAGATGCATTAGGATCTATAACTGTATATTTTAAACGTTTCCCTTTATTGATTTCCAGGATAGTTCCTTTTACGAAAACCATATCCTTTCCCTCATAGTGTCCTTTCCATAATAAAGGACTTCCTGGTTTCCAATCTGATACGGTTTCACAACCATATACTTCTTTGTCTGTTCAGGATTGATAAGCATATCCCAGACCTGCTCCTTCCCTGCTTTAATCTCAACAGTATTCTTTATAATTTTTTCCATTCAATTTAAAATTTCAGAAACTTAAATTTAATTATTCATTCTTTCAAATGCCAGCTTCAATTCTTCAGGACCTGCTTTTACCATATTCTCACTGAAACCAAATGTTAATGCTTTATTGCCTTCTTCAATTTGTTTAAAAATGGAGTCAATAAAATCTGATACGGGTGGAGCAAAATCATGAAGTCCTTTTCCTCCAAGGTCTGTATTAAGAGCAGGAGGAATTATTTCTATCACATCGATATTTTTACTTTGTAAAAGCTTTCTTAATGATAAAGTAAAGGAATGAAAGAATGCTTTAGTTGCTGAATAAACAGGAACTTTAACTAAAGGAGTAAATGATAACCCGGAAGTTACATTCATAACTGTTTCAAGTGATTTTAAATTTATAAACAATGATGTAAGATGGATGGGAGCCTTAATATTTATTTCGATCTCTTCCATTGCTTTAGAATAAAAATCATCGTCTGTAACTGCCATCCAATTTTGTATTCCGGCATTGTTAACCAGAATATTAAGGTCTGGATGTTCTTCCTGTATCCATTTGTATAAAGCTATCCTATCTGTTTCTGCTGCAAGGTCACATGTTTTTATTATTACCTGTGGAAATTTACTTTGTACTTGCTTCAGCACAGATTCCCTTCTGCCGCAAATGATTAAGGTATTGTTATCACTAATAAATCTTTCTGTGAGACCTAATCCAATGCCACTTGCACCACCCGTAACCAATATCTTTTTTCCTGTGATTTTCATTTCAGTTAATTTTTCACCTGATAAATATGGGGTATTAATTTAAAATATAAAATATTGTTTATAAAATATAAAACCATCCTGTTGGATACTGGATGGTTAAGAGAGATAATTGAAAAGAAAAGATAATTTATACTTCACTTACTATCATTCTTCTTCTTATAATTTAAAAAAGTCATAATAATCCCAAGCTCCTCTTCTGTAACTGTCGTGTCAGTTAATGTCTCTGAATGCCTTGCATTGGTAATACGAAGCTCATACCCTTTTAGCTGCTCTGGGGTAAAATCAGGAACTACTACCTTTCCTTTCACTTTTGTATTGTGACAACCAGCACAATTCATATCATAAAGTATTTTCCCTTTTTCACATCTGGAAAGATATTCCTGCTTTACATGGGGTAGCATTGCCTCAGGCAAATCATAGGTTACCTTATTTTGATTTACGCACTGAACAAAACAAACAGCCAACAAGATTCCTACCACAACAAAATAAAATTTCATAATAATACTGATTAATATTCTCCTCCTACTTTTCTATTATTCAACCCACTTACTTTTGATTGTGGCAAAACTTCAGGGGCTTTCTCAAATTGAATCTTTTCATCCAATGAAAAAATAAATGCTATTAGCTTATTTTTTTCAGCATCAGACAAATGAAGCGAGTCTGATGAAAGTGTCTGATTAGGTACATCTAATCCTCTCCCGCTTCCTCCACCTGCATCATAGAAATCAATTACTTCTCTTAAATTTTTAAATGCTCCATTATGCATATATGGCCCTGTATGTGACGCATTTCTAACGGTACCAGTTCTAAATGCATTATTCGTTTCGTTGGCTGAATGAACTTCGAACCTTCCTTTATCCATACTAAGATTCATTGGACTGGATACATCCGGAACTCCAAGAACTTCAAACTCAGAATTGGTATAAGGTGGTTTAACTCCATTGAACAAAGGAACAAAATGACATGTTGCACATTGCGCTTTACTCATAAACAAATTAAAGCCTTGTTTGGCAGAAACCGGAAGTACTATATCAGCATTCATTGATTCATCGAATGGAGAATAGTATTTGCTAAACTTGCTGTAATAGAAAGTAACCGCTGAAACAATATGATCAAAAGTAATTTCTTTTTCCTGGGGGGTATATTTTAAAAGGCCTCCAAAGGCATTTTTGTATTCCTTGCAACTCATTAACTTTTGCAAAACCTCTTTCTCATTGCTTCCAAGCTCATGAGGGTTTTCAATAACTCCTTTGGTCTGGTTCTGAAGGGAAATGTGCTTACCATCCAACATGATTAAATGGTTATACTCCACATTAATAAGCGATGGAGAATTTCTTTTCAAGGTAGTTTGCCTGTCAAATTGAAGAGAAGTGGTTAGTATGGTATCCGTAAAATATTCGGTTGGCTTATGACACGATGCACAGCTTCTCTTATTGTTGCCAGATAAAATAGGATCGTAAAACAAAAGTTTTCCTACTCTGTCAATTTTCGCTAATGCATCTGCCTCTTTAACTCTCATAAAAACTCCTTTAGGATTCTGACCTATGTATAGAGATTTACTAAAAATAGAATTGCAATTTTTATTCAATGAATAATCCATATAACTTTTAGAAACCACTTTATAATTCCTAATAAAGCCTTGATTCATTGCAAACAAAGGGTTTACATAAACTTTCAAAAAAGTAAAATGATCAAACTCACTATAGTTGGAGGATTGGCTCTCTGAGAACTCAACCATTCGATCAAACAAAGAAAGATACTTTTCACCGAGCGGAGTCTCCGGAAAACTTTCATTAAAAGATTGATTAATTCTCTTTACTTCTCTAAGCATTGTTCTCAACTCGGGAACCACCAAAGAAGTATCGGGGCATTCAAATCCCGTTGTATAAATTGTCGAAAGATTTAATAGAAAAAGTCTGTTGCAAAGAAAAAAGTGATGATAAGATTTTAATCCATCAGCTATAGAATCTGTGGAGAAAACGGAAGAGGAAATGTATGATTGCTGGATCAAGCTTAACAACGAGTCCTTTTCTATATTCGGATCCTCTAAATATAAAGCGGCTAGTGTTAGTCCTGCTCCTTCCCTTTTATATGGTTTTTCAAATTTTTCAAATACCTCAGTTTCCCATTCTACAGGAAGAGGTCCGTTAATCTTTTTATAGGAAATTGGTTCCAGATACCGGAGCCAGAAGTCCATCTTCTTTAAATATACCCGACAGGAGTTAATCTTGTCTTTTACTATATCAATATTAGCTTGTGAGTTAAGATCAGAATTTCGGATTAAATCTAATAGTTCTGACTGGTCCCTTTTAAACTCATATAGCCTGTGATGATATCCTGAATTATAATTTGATTCATTCAATAGGCAGGTTTTAAAAGAGATGCTTATAAAAGCAATAAAGGATATGGAAAGAAGGATGAGGTAATTTTTATTCATTATCACTAAAATTTTATTCATACAAAATATAAAATGGAGATCCATTGCCGGATCTCCATTCAATTAGTTTTGTATTAATGAGCCACAACGGCTTTTACACTTTTTGTACCGCTTGCAGAGGATAACTTAACAAAATAAATTCCATTTTGTAAGGCTGCTGTAGAAAGAGCTACCTCAGTTTTTCCAATTGCTAAATCCTTCTCAATAACTGGAGCTACAAGAGCACCTTTTGCATTGATAACAGAAATGGTTACACGCTCAGCTTTTTCCATAGTAATAGAAACTGTAGCAAGGTCACCTGCCGGGTTAGGGAATATCTGAATTCCAGTAGCAGCAAGAGTGCCTGAAGGGTATATACCTGTAATGTCTCCAGGCTCAACTGAAACACCAGTCAATGCAACTTCTACACTTGATTCATCAAAGTCATTATTTACAATTGTCATAGTTGCATTATGAGTACCGTCAGCAAGTGGAGCGAATTCAACACCTATGCTCTGAGATTCTCCAGCTGCAATGATAATTGGGAAAGTCAATGATTCATCCAATACGTAATCAGTTCCTGAAAAATTAATTGCTTTAATTTTTAAAGCACCAGGGCCTGTATTAGAAATAGTAACATCCTGAGTAGTTGTATTTCCGGTAGTAATTGTTCCAAAATCATTTTCAGCAGTTAAACTGATTTCCGGATTTGCATTAAATGATGCAGGATTAAACAATGCTAATAATTGTCCACCTTCTACCACTTCACCAGGTATAGAATAATGCGCCTGATCAGCAGTCAGGAACATTCCTGGGCCAAGAATTTCTTGCATATCTAAGATGCCTGTCGCTTCTTCGTCCTGAGTAAGGAAATTAGCACCTCCGGTTAAGAAACGAGTACGATCATGATCTGCAACTGTAGTTAATACATCCGTAGCAATATCATATTGCAAAACCCTTCCTATATGAGCATTACCTCCTACATCCTCGACAAGAAGAACGTGACCATAATGATCTATAGTTAAATTATCCAACATTTTCTGACCTTCTGTACCATCTAGTACTGCCTCAATGGTTCCACCTGCTTCAGGATTGTTGGTATCTGAGAAACGTAGTCTCCACAAACGGCTTGGGCTTGTAATTGCATTCGTTGTTGCGAAATAAAAATCGTTAGGGTTAGAAGGATCCCATGCTCCGTCTTCCGGACGCAGGAAGTTTGTTATCCCAAGGTTATTGCTGTTAGTATTGATCTCGCTGCCAGTCGAGTTTTTGATATCTCCAAGATCAACTAATGTAAATGCTGTACCTTCAGCAGGAACACTAGCACTAACCTCATTTAATAAGCCAGTTACTGAAACACCATAAAGTTTTCCATTGGTCAATCCAGCCTTTTCAACATCAGATCCTGAGTCTGTTTTACTTCCGATATATACATATACCTGACCTGGAGTAGAATCGTCCATACCTACAACAACTGTCTTATCACTTGCAACAGGTCTTGCAGTTAAGTTTTCCCATGAAGCCTTTCCTAATGCAGGAAGCTCATATGAAGTTCCGGAAGCAGAGCCTGAAGCAATATGCCCCATTACACGACCTTCGTTACCAGTTTCTTCACCATTCATGAAAATACGAGCTTGAGTGCCCAATCCTGTTTTCGCATTGTAATAAGCAGAAACAGCTGGGAGGTCTGCAGAGCAGAAACGACCAAATGCTGCCGATGGTGAAGGATTTGAACTGTTATAAGTCGTATATCCTGTTCCATTCCACAGGTTTACATTTTGTATTAGATCGCTACCGCTTATCACAGATAAGTCGGATTTGTTAATAACCCACTTAGAAACAAAAGCTCCTTTTGATCCGTGAGCTCTTGCAATACCAGCTGTATTTCCAAACTCATGATTCATTAAAAGAGTGAAAGTACCATCATGGTTATCAAATGCACCAAGTCCATCAGGTGTACCGCACATTCTATATCCTCCTATTACATCGTTCGTTGTAAGGATAGAAGTTAATCTAACACCAGAAGTAACAGGAACCAGATAAGGTGTCGTTGAAGTACTAATACCAGTTGTACCTTCCGCTAAAGCAGAAGCAAATGGCACATAGTTAGATAGTTTATTTGCGCCTTTTAAACCAAAAACAAACATATGACTAAGATTGCTGGTTGCAACTGCTATACCATCTGCATTTGGAGAAGATTGTCCATAGTCATTATCATTGCAAACTGCAACAGTACTGTCATTAATAATAGCCAGACCTTCAGCTTTATCCAAAGTTGCTGGCCAACCGTTTGCTACTAAGTCTAAGAACAAAGTTCTTCCAACCGGTACAATTCCATTAGCATCTAATCCAGCAACATCTACCAATGCTTCCAATGTTTTACCATTGTATAATTCAGATGTTACCGGTGTTGCACCGCTGATATCTAGCTTATAAATTTTCTTGCTATCTGTAGTTCCCCTGATACCTACTTCAATAAGTAAAAACTCATTGTTATTGATAGCAGCCATATCACCTATTTTCCAGTCTTTCAATCTTACTTGATTAGCTCCTGAACCGATAACACCTTCGTTTACATAAGCGAACATTCTTGTTGCGTTTGTCTCCGGATCAATTTCTAATATTCTATGAATTCTTGAAGCTTCACCTACAGCTGCAGTAGGATATAATATCGGGCTTTGTATAATGGCATATATCTTTCCATTAGGAGTAATAGAAATACCTTCAAAACCACGATTGTTCTTACGATACTTAAATACAGTGTCGATAGCAACATCTTCAGGCTGAGCACCAGGAAGATTTGCATAAGGAGTAAATCTTTTAACAACAACTCCGTTTTTGTTCAGCTTCCAGATAGTTGGTCCACCTTCTTCGCAAATCCAGAAGTTGCCATCTTTATCTACAACAATACCTTCAGAGTCAATACCCCAGATATCTTTAGCAGCAGTTTTTGCTGCAAAGTTAGCGCAGGTAAGAACGGTATCTATACTATTCAACTCAGCTACTGTACTTCCATAACCAGCAGGGTTAAGCAATCCTGTTGCAGTTGTTCCGTCAGGACGCTTCATAGTAATTGACTGTAAGATTTGGATGGAATCGCCACTCACTCTTATTCTATGAATCTTAGGAGCATAGCTAGGAAATGCATACAACTTATCATAAGTAGGATGACATTCAGCCGGATTTGCGCTGGCGCAATCAACGTTTACTCCTCTGTCTGAAATAGTCCAGAATTCTTTTCCATTGGTATTAGCGATCGGATATAAACTAGAAAATCCGGCTTCGCGAAAATTAATACCCTGGAACGTTCCGATAGATGCGGATTTGTTATTCACATAATCCTGCAACAAGGAAACCTGTGCCTTGCTAATCAATGGTGTCAGCAACCCCACAGCAATACTTAATAAAGTAGTATTTAATCGTAGTCTCATTATTTTGTTTAGTTTAATGGCATAAAACTACTTGCGCTAGGTTAACTTATTGCCTTAGGTTTGTTAAGAGTTGATTAAGAAAAAGGAAGGGTTTGTTAAGAATGGGTAAAGGAATCTAGTACAAAAGATCTAACCTTTCGACAGTAGAAACTATTAAAAACAACTTAAATTCTATAATCTATAAGGACTTACAAAGTCTTTTTTAATATCTACTAATGTAGTTTACCAGCTAATAGCCGTAAAATATTGAAATAAACTATACTGAGGATTTAAACAAAATTAGCCGGCTAATTTGTTGCATTCTTTATTTCCATTGAATTCATTTTTGTTCTACAACTTTAAATCCATCCCACTTATAATGTTTCTTGATATCTTTTATTACTCCCATTTTTCTAGCTCCATTCTTATCAAGTATTGGTTCATTATTCATGTCGAACAATTCTCCATAATCATACTCGCTATAAATTATATTATCAAATTGAGGATCTTGAGGAAGTGAAACATTTGTTGAATATTCTTCTCCTTCTAAGTCGGAATTTGATTGATAGGTTTTAAACATAATATCTAATTTTCCATTGGCATCGACAAGGTAAATGCCGACATCAGAACACCCACAACAATTTCCGTGGCTTTCTAACAACAACAATAAATCAACATTTTTCCACTTTAATGAATTTATTTGCTGAGCATAATCAGGAGCAAATCCTTCTATTTGAAATGTATCAATAAATATATTTTGAGTAAGGTCATATTTATATATAATAGAACCACGGATGAAATACTTCATTTTTTTTGACTGTGAATTAAATGAATACAATGCCACATCACTTGAACGGATATATGCATTTTGATTACCATATTGAATTCCAATCCACTCGTCGACATAAGTGTCCAATATTGGCACCAATGAGGTATTAAATTTTAGGGAATCTATTACTTGACTTGAAGTATCAGGTTGGGAATAAACAGGGCTGATTGTTGAAAATGAAACGGGTTGGACTATTGTTTTATAATAAACCCTATATTCATCAAGTTTTAAAAAATGATCATATTCAATTTGTCTTTTGATTGTATCGGTCTTGATTGAATCGGTTTTGAAAGTATCGGCTTGGGCAATATTAGTAACTGAAGTATCCAAGGTTGTAACGTTTTCTTTTTCAACCCTTGATTTGGGCTCAGTACAAGATGTAAAAATAATGATTGATATAGCTATTATGATTCTCATATTCAAGTATCACGACTTATGTGTACCAAAATGTATCTTTCTATTTTCTATGTTCCCTTGACTGCCCCAATGCTTAGGTCATACAATATAACAAAATTTTACTTGCACCTTTCTTCATGGTTATTTAAGGAACACCATAAAGGAAAATAAATACAAAAAATTATTTCTCCATATTGACAATTAAGCACTTGGCTAATTCAGAAAAACCTCATAATTATCACCTAAAAGGTTCGTCATACCATACAGCCATAAGCTATCCCAAAAAGCTCTTTGGAAATTGGCCTTTATCTCATTAAGATAAATCAATCCAATTTTGATGAATTGATGCTAAAAATAACCAGGCAATAAAACATCAGTATAAATAATCAAAAAGGCTGTCTCAATATGAGGACAGCCTTTTTGATGGAAACATATTAAACTGATGCCATCACTTAAAACAATGACATCAATATTAATCCGGAACTAAATTTATTTAACAACTGCAAGTCGCTTGGTTACAAGGGTCTCTCCTATCTTTAGAGATACAGAATAATAACCTGCCTTTACATTGCTTACGTCAAAAGAAATTGATTTTCCAGTTAATGAATAAGGTACAGCAATCTCACTTCCCAGTTCATTTACAACCTTAATATCAACTCCTGCCATATCTACATCTGATAGCAATTCAACATGGTCACTCGCAGGGTTTGGTACCAGATCTGTTCCTGACAATTCATCCATATAGGCAACTTTGGATGAGCTCGGGCAAACAGGGGCTGAAGATCCGTTGCTGAAGTAAAGTGTAAACAATCCGGATATTTCAGACATCACAAAATTTCCATTATGACGTCCGACATAATAAGTACCATCAAGTTTTGGAATATTTGAACCTGAAATGGTTACTTTAGGAGCCGGAGTGTTGAATGTGGCTGTGCTGAACAACTTCAGATCAAGATAATAAGATGGTACGCCGTTAAAGGTTTCTATGACAAAATTATATAAGCCATTATTAACAGCATCCCAGTTCACAGCAAAATATTTCATATTGTTAAGGTTCGGTCCTCCGCTGCCTACAACATCAACTCTGTTATACTGAGTATAATATATTGTTGGTAGGGAAGTAGATAACGGTGTTCCGAATCTGCAAGCAGTAGATGTAGTAGAACCAAGGTCAAAAGTCATCGTAGATCCTACTGCGCTGATATTAGTGATATTCAATCCTGAAGGGCTTCCATCCCACCAGTTAGAATTTGGGAATGAGTTTGCATTAAAGGTTGAGTTGCCGCTTGCATCAAAAAGATCAGATGCATCACCCCCATTCACATAGTTCTCTAAATCAAATATGCCATCAGCCTGTTCAATCGAAATCTGGTAATGACTTTCAGGTGTCATCTGAGGGCTGCTGTTTCTTCCTGCTAAATCTACGTGCCAGATTACAAGTCCTTCATCACGAAGAGCCGCATGTCTTCCTGTCTTTGTGCGTGCTTCTATTACAAAAAGCTCATCACTGTTATTCGGATTTGTATATACATAGGAAGTATGAGCATTTGCATTCACTGTAACGCTTCCTGTCTGACCATTCAGTGATACAGGAGTTTCCCAGCCAACACTTGTTCTCAGATATGCATTCGGATATACAGGATTGGTTGCACTTCCCTGATAAGCCATCAAGCAGTAGTCGCCTAATCCGTAAGAGTGGTAATCAGTATCATATAAGTCTGGCCAATGAAAAAGCATATGACCGTTTTCATGACAAAGAGTAGCAATCGTCGGAGAAGCATCTATATTAGTAATCTGATAAACCCCTGTATAAACGCCATCTGCAGAGAAGTCAACACCACCCTTATGAGGCCAGATACCAGTTTTCCATGGAGCATACCCAGTATACATGAAATTGATAGCAAGGATTTCTCCGTCATAATTAGTAAGTGTTGAAAAGTCTAACTGGGTATCAGCCCACTCAAGAACCTCGTGAAGCAGCTCCTGTACGTTATGGTTATTTACATCCATATAATAGCTCTTTGGCTTTGTAGACCTATAGTAGCCAAGAACCTGATTGGTGTAGTTAAGATTACCACCCGAAACTTCATAAAAATAATCTCTTATTGAGCCATTATTGCCGAACCCGTTAAAGCCATTCTGGTTAAAGAGATTGGCCATTGTTGCAGCAGGAATGGTAGCAGGCTCATCAGGAAAATCTATAAGCAGAGCTAATCCCTTTACATTACCTGATAACTGAATGAAATCTTCGGACGGTACGCCTGATGTCCTTAAAGAAGAGGTTTTCTTCCCATATTTGGCAGCACTTTCAGCTCTTGCCTTTCTGATTGCCTGAGTATTGAGCTCAAGCCCCTTTTCTGTAGGTAGCTTTGAAGCGTTAACTCCTGCATCCTTTCTAGCCTTTGAAATGTCAGTCCCAGTAAACTTTATACCGGTACTGATCAGTTTCTGATGATCCTCTGAAAGTAATGCATAATAGAACCAGCCATCAGCTTCTTTTGTAAGAGTATATCCATCCTCACTCTCTATGCGTTGATAATATTCATCTCCCCATACTTTTACTTTTATTAGTGATCCGTCTGGTTGTTTAAATACAAACTGATCACCTCTGTAAGGTGCAGCCTGAGCAAATTGAATTAATGTTCCGATCAGCAGTATGGTAATTACACTTCGGATACAGTTAAAATACATTTTCATAAATTATTTTTTTTTGTTTGATAGATTGATTTAACTCATATTCATGTATGAGATATTCATTTTTTGACAAAGCAGTAGCTTCACAAGACCCACGAGGTCATTGCCTGCAATGATTTATCTAACATTTATGATTGTTCTATTAACCGGTTATAAAACAGACAAACATGAAGATGCTCTGAATAGCTGCTTTATCTGTTGCTAAATTATCAGGTAGTCATATTATGATTGGTAACCAATGTTACATTACAAAAAATAATCAGGTGAATTAAAAGTTAGCATCAGTTTGGTCAAGAGTATTGATAATATAATTTATTGTTCTTGCTCAAAGTGTTACACCCTTCTTATCGTAGAAAGAGAGCACTTTAAAACAGAAAATAAATAGTCTTTTTACTACAATTTATATTGTGCCCTATACAATAGGAACTCCAAATAATCCAATATTAAGGGTAACTATGCTATATAAAAGTACCATCATATAAGCTTTTCCTCCCTGTATTGTGGTGACACTTAGAGGAGACGACCTATTGCTTTACGACTTTCTGAATTGATTTCAAATGATTTCCATCTGTACAAATAAAACTATATACTCCTGACTTGGCAGCTACGAAAAGTTTCCTTGCATAGAAACCACTGGCCCAAGAATCATAACTCGATTCAATATTTACTCCTTTTGTAACAACGATGACATTAAAAGAGCCATAATCCTGATGAGATGGATTAATGAGAGGTTGTATTATAGGCGCTACCTGATTCCAGGAGGCAGGCACTCCCCAATTCCAGCCAATGTACCTTGGCTTGGTTATACTGGCCAAAAACAAAATGTGAAAATGATAGGCCCGCAAAAGTCAGACTAAATAGTAAAAGTGTTTTTTTCATTCATATAAAATTTAAGTTTAAAAATTTTATATGAATACTAAAAGCCAAACTCAGATAACACACTATTATTGAAACAATTAAACGTGGATAAGATAGAAGAAATAACTAGTCAGTATCATACATATTATATATACATTCATGGATGTTTTTCAGAGCGTGACAAAGAATGATGTAAATTTTATATTATAGATTGTGCTTTTGCCTGCCACATTAATAAATATCTTCCTCTGGTTTATTTTGTATTAGTTTATGAACCCAGAAATCTGGTTAACAATCCAATCATATTAGAAATAACTTTTACTCAATCAATGTATCGTTAAGAAGGGTTATCCTTAATATAAATATTAAATTTACTTCCTTTGCCTTCAAAAGAATCTATCACCACTTTTCCTCCATTATTATCGACAATTCTTGAGACAATTGCTAAGCCCACACCACTACCTTCAATATTCTCATTAAGACGATTATACATAGAGAAAAGGGCTTTCTTATCTGACTCCTTAATACCAATACCGTTATCTTCTATCGAGAAAATAATATATTCATCAGTTTTATCTGAAGACATTTTTATTTGAAGTTTTCTTTGTGAAGACCGGAATTTTATTGCATTTGATAAAAGATTCTGAATAATGCTTCTGAGATTCTTTTTTGAGAAGTGTATGATGGGAGCTTTAACAAAATCACATGTTATTGTTGCATCAATACTTTCTATTTGTTTATTATAGGCAAAAAGCAGTTCATCTACAATCTCCTGGAAGGAGACACCCTCATAAACATCCTGCTCACCTTTTTCCTGTTCCTTTCCAGTTTCAGATAAGTCATTAAGTATGGTTTTAAACTTTCCGATAGAACTTTTAATTAAATCTAGTATCTCACTGTAGTCTTCATTATTGATGAGAGCAGATTCCAGACTATCAATCAGACCTTCAATATTAAGTATAGGGGCTTTCAGATCATGCGATGCTGTATATACAAATATTTTAAGATCTTTAATGCTTTTATTTTTATATTGCTCAAGCTCATATTCCCTGCTCAGGTCATTTATCACTTTAATTATAAATTTTATTCCGTCCTTGTGCAGTAATACTGATTCTCCCTGAGCCCATATATGTTTACCTGATCTATGCACAATGAAATTGCGATCAGTTGAAGCCCCAGCTTCCAAAACATTCGATAGTTCCTTTTCCGGTAAATTATCAGACTTGTCATTTGGTGTAAATAATATAGAAAAATATTTGCCCTTTAGGTCATCTATACTATATCCGAAAATTTTTGAAACCCCTCTATTAATCTCCAGGATATAACCATTTTCATCAAGAATGAAGATGGCAGAATTCAGTGAATTTTCAAGGATAGAACGAAGGATTACTGATTTTTCGGAAGGAATTTGATTAAACACCTTTATATCAATGTCTTTCTGAGCTCTGTTATTATCTTCGTAAATCATTATCTCAGGTTTTCATTGATAACCTGAGCAGTAAGAATAAGTTAATAAAAGATAAATCCCTTTAAGCTGCCAATATCCATACTATTCCTTATGCTAAGGGATTAACTGAAAATAATCCCTTTTGCCAATCTTCATCTTTACAGGAAGAATATCTAAGCTCACCTTGCTATATATATCCATTATTTTAATACCATTTATAGTTACACTACCTGATTCTATAAGTCTTTTTAGATTTGATTTACTTTCTGATTTTTTAATTATTTTACATAGATCAATCAATTGAATCTGTTTTTCTGAGCATGTAGTGGTAATTATTGTAACAGGGATATTAGTAAACATCTTTTCATCAAAACCCTTTTTTTGAAATTGATTTTTAAAAAAATCTAAAGCAAGACGCCCCTCTTCCAAACCATGGTATTGGCTTACCACATTAACCCCTATTCTTTTTTTAAGGCCATAGGATTCAAACCTTCATATAGCTGACGTATGTTATCCATCTTCTCGTCATCAGCAAAATCAGTAACCAGCTTCAGATATTCTACAATCAAGGAGTCTGGGATGGACATAATTTTACCAAACATTTCATTAGGATGATCAGTCAGGCCGATAATATTATTTTGAGATTTGCTCATTTTATCAGAGCCATCGATTCCTTTAAGCAAAGGCATACATATGACAGCCTGTCCTTTTTTCCCTTTACCTTCCTGAAGTTGGCGGCCTACAGAACAATTAAACAACTGATCAGTCCCTCCCATCTCTACATCAGCCATTATTTCAACAGAATCATAACCTTGTAAAATCGGATATACAAGCTCATGCAAAGAAATAGGAATCCCCTTTTCAAACCTGGTGTTAAAATCATTTCTATGCATCATCTGAGCAACCGTAACCTGAGATAACAATTGAATAGCATTGGATAGATTCATTCCTTCAAGCCACTCTGAATTGTATCTGATAGAACATTTACTTATATCAAGAATCTTTGAAAGCTGAGCGACATAGGTTTTCGCATTCTCTTTAACCTGGTCTTCATTTAAAGGAGGACGGGATTTATTTTTCCCGGTAGGGTCACCAATACGTGCTGTGAAATCTCCAATGATAATGACTATCAAATGACCAAGCTCCTGAAACTGCCTGAGTTTTTTTAATACTACTGCATGGCCCAGATGAAGGTCGGGAGCTGTTGGGTCAAACCCTAATTTTACAACAAGCTTTCTGTTTTGTAATTCAGCTTGCTTTAATTTTTCATCAAGTCCGTTTTCTAGAAAAATGATCTCGACATTTTCTTTTAATATATGATTCATACTATATAAAATATTCTTGAACAGGATATAAAACAAAAAAGCCCCCGACACGTCGGGGGCTTTTGATTATAATAATGATTATTTATTATCAGCTAAAGTTATAGCAATCCCCGGCTCTGACTATCAGATAATAGTAAGCGTAGGTATAATAGGATTGCATTAAATTCTTCATATTATGTTTTAAGGATAATCTAAATTAATTCATTTTTTTCTGTTAACCAAACCGAAGTATGAAAGTTTAAAAACTGGAGATTCGTTTAACTTAACTATAATGGAATTACCTCTTCATAATTTCCACCAATGCCTATGTAATTAACTCTTTTCTTATTTCCGTTAAGAGTCGCTTCATAAAACCTAACCCCTGCAAAAGCAATATCATCCATAAATTCAGGATAAGAGGTTCTTCCTTCCTGAGTATCTTTAAGTGCATTCAAAACAAGCTGTCGATTAAAGGTCTCAGATATTTCCCTGGGAATAGATACAGCACTATGTAAAATATTTTCTCCTCCTTCAAATCTATATAATATTATTCCAGAAGACACTTCCACGCTATATGATTGGACGCCAATAGCAGTGAGATTCCTGACAAGATCCGGATAGCTCTTAGAGCTTTTATACAGTTCATTGATCTTATTGTGTAAATCAGTCATATATTATATTTTCGTTCAAGTAATGATTTTACCATTTGATTTCCAAATTCAAGGGACCTCATTGAATGTAACATAAGTCACACAAATAAGAAATCATATCATTTGTTTATAGCTTTTTTTAGACAGATTCTTTATTTATTTTTAAGTCGATTTATTTTAATTCATGGTACAAGGTTTTTTCAATCGGTTAATCATATGGATCATCCTACCGGTAATTATATTCTCTCTTTATTATTCCTGGAGAAGACCTCACCAGACCATTTCTCTTATTCCTTACGCAGCTGATACGGCAAACTTTTTAATATATTCATACTCTGATTCTTTGAAATCTCCTGAGAAAGCATCTACTGTTTATAATATTAAAGTAAATGACACCCTCATTACATTTAGTTATAAACTTGGAGAAGGCTACCAGTTTCCTTATGCCGGAGTTACATTATTCGCCAAAGACAACTCTTTTTTTGATCTGACTTCATATGACTACCTGGAGATGGACATTCAGGCAACTACAGGTAAAAGACCTCAGGTGATCCTGGGATTGCATGCTACAGGTTTTACCAATCCGGAAAAAACACTTACTTATAGATATCTTGTAAAAGACGTTGATCTGAAAAAAGATCAAAGCAAATTCATTATACCTCTTGATAAGTTTATTACTCCTACGTGGTGGTATGCGGAAAACAATGTTTCCGAAAAGGATTTTAAGTCGCTGGAATTCGATAAGACCAAAATCATTAACATTCAGAATTGCCAGCTGCTGGGTAAAAATGTTCCGGATTCTATTTCAATAAGGGAGTTAAAATTTACCAAAAATGTGGGCTTTTTTTATCAAACTGCAGGTGTTGTTTTAATCTGTTATTTTCTAATCATAGGAATCATTTCATTTACACGGAAAAAACCCAAAGAACAGGTTCAAAAAATAGAAATTCAATATACGCCTGTACAGATTACCAGTCAATCAGATCAGGATCTTCAGAAGGTGATAAATTTTATTTCAACCAACTACCAGGATCCGGAGCTTTCTCTTAAGAAAATACAATTGGCAACAGGACTTTCTGAAAATAAAATATCCTCACTGATTAAAGACTCATTCAGTCTTTCTTTTAAACAATATCTCAATAATTTGCGCCTTACCGAGGCAAAAAGGTTGTTAATGGATTTAACCCTACCTGTATCTGACATTGCTTATAAAGTTGGCTATGGAAATATTTCTCACTTCAATAGGGTATTCAAAGAATCTTTAGGTATCTCACCTAATGACTATCGCAAGAAAAATAAGGCTCAGATTTAAATACACATAACTATCTATCTTCCAACAAATTAAAACATTTACAAAGAAAGTCTCTTTTTTTGCAAAGTCACTAAATCTGCATCTTCACTTCAACAAAAAATAAACTATTAATCAACAACTTAAATCTTTTACAAAGAAAACTGCAATTTCTGCAAATCATTTATAAACACCTAATAATCTATCACTTACCAAAAAGCAAAAAGGAAATCATTTTTTACAAATTCAATTTCATAATTGCCAGATAGTTTTGCATTAAAACAATATCAAATCATATGAAAACACATGCAAAACGCTTATCAGTAATTTTGTTGTTAGTACTGGGCTTTTCGATTCAATCATCCGCGCAACAGTCAATTGTAAGGAAATATGGTCAGCTTTCAGTCAATGGAAATTACATCGTCAGTGAATTCGGGGACACGGTTCAGCTTAGGGGCATGTCTATGTTCTGGAGCCAATGGATGAGCCAATATTATACTGAACAAACCCTGACCTGGCTTCGCGACGATTGGAAATGTACAATTATCAGACTAGCGATGGGAGTTGATGAAGACGGAGGTTATAAGGAAAACCCAAATGAATTATTTAGAATTATAGATATGGTTGATGTTGCTATAAAACTTGGTATGTATGTGATCATCGATTACCACAGTCATCATGCTCATAAAAACCCTGAATTGGCAAAGAAATTCTTTTCCACCATGGCAAGAAAATATGGAAAATACCCGAATGTTATTTATGAAATCTACAATGAACCATTGCAGGATACCTATTGGAAATCATCTATCAAGCCCTATGCAGAACAGGTTATCAAAGCCATTCGTGAGCATGACCCGGATAACATTATAGTTGTAGGAACAAGACAATGGTCCCAAATGGTCAGCGAAGCTGCTGAAGATCCGATTCAGGATAAGAATATTGCTTATACCCTGCACTTTTATGCGGTTTCTCACGGACAATATTTAAGAGATGAAGCGGAAAAGGCTATGAAGAAAGGAGTAGCCTTGTTTGTTACCGAATTTGGTACCTGCGATTATTCCGGAAACGGAAAATTTGGACCTGAGGAAACTAACGAATGGTTTGCATTTCTTGACAAATATAAAATCAGTTGGTGCAACTGGTCAGTAGCCAATAAAAAAGAAACTGCGTCTATATTACTTCCTGTTTCCGACATATCTCACTGGTCAGAAACAGATCTAACTCCTTCAGGTCAGTATATCAGGAATGAACTTATTCTTAAGAACACCCCTATTCTGAAACGGAAAAAGTAAGATTAACAGATTTGGTCATGTAATTTCTATTTCAAAGTAAATGGACCTCGACCCTATTATATAGAGACGCCATGCATGGCGTCTCTCTGTCCACTAGAGCTGCATTTTAATTTACATGAATACAAAAGTGAGAAATGTTATATCTGCAATATTTTCCATAATCGTTCTTTATCAAAGCTTTTGAGCCACCAGCATGCCGTCTCTACCTTTCATAGGCATACTTAAGTAAATTACCCATTGCTTCGTGAAATTAAATTTTAATTTTTAATGTACTCATCAAAAATATTATTGACCTTCATCCGTCAATAGATTTACACGCACATAGTTTTTCTGATGAGTATATTAAAAAAAGCAATGATTATATTATTATCAATCTTACTGTTATTAACCCTTGCTGCAGTCATCATATTTCAGCAAAAATCTTTTGGTAAAAATCCGTCCGGAGCCCGTCTTGAAAAGATAAAGCAATCCCCTAACTATAAAAACGGTAGTTTTCAAAATCTTTCAGAAACCCCAACTATGGCCGAAAATGGTTCATACTGGCAGCTTTTGAAGGAATACTTCTCTAAGAAACAGAATACTGAGCCTTCCACAAATATCCCTTCTGTTAAAACTGATCTTAAAGCCGCCGCATCTCAGGAACCTTCAATTGTCTGGTTTGGCCACTCTTCTTATTTTATTCAAATAGATGGATTAAATATTTTAGTAGATCCTGTTTTTAGTGAACGTACCTCCCCTGTGAAATATGCAGGTTCAAAAAACTACCCAGGTACACGTATTTATTCTGTTGAAGACTTTCCACAGATAGATCTACTTATCATAAGTCATGATCACTATGATCATCTGGATTTTGAAACCATCACTAAACTGGTTCCCAAAGTAGAAAGAGTTATAACTCCGCTTGGAGTCGGCGAACATTTGGAGTTCTGGGGCATACCGCAAAATAAGATTTCGGAATTTGACTGGTGGGAAGAGACGAGTATTTCAGATAATATTAAATTAGCCATTACACCTGCAAGGCATTTTTCCGGTCGAGGCATTTTGAATAGAAACCAAACGCTATGGGCTTCTTTCGCCTTGATTACCCCATCTCACAGATTGTTCCTTGGCGGAGACTCCGGCTATGATACTCATTTTAAAGAAATCGGTAATAAATACGGTCCATTTGATATCGCACTATTGGAATCAGGGCAATACAATGAGATGTGGCCATACATCCATATGCTCCCAGAACAAACTGTGCAGGCGAATATTGACCTGAAGAGTAAAGTTTTATTTCCTGTACATTGGGGTAAATTTACACTAGCATTACATGCCTGGAATGAGCCAGTAGAAAGGGTTTTAAAATATGCTCAACGAACTGAAGTGAAAGTCACCACACCAATGATCGGGGAAAAAGTATTATTAAATAAGCATTATCCTGTTAGTCACTGGTGGACTTTGACTCAGCCTTTAAATGCAGAAGCAGAGATCTTAAATTAAAAAATAAGGATTCCAGATCTAGATTTGGAATCCTTATTTTTTTACAAGTTTTTTCATTCTTTACTAATGGATTGGCTTTTTACAAGTTAATATTGTCTTCACCAGAAAAATCATAAAATACTGATCAATAACATTTTCCTTTAAATCCGGTTTTATTAATCCAAACAAAAATTTGGCAAAATCCTTTATTTTCTGAAGATTACGAGGTAATTTGTTTGATAAATCTATCATTTCCTGAAGTGAATACTAAAGCATATAAACTTTTATTGCTATTTGTATTTTGTCTGATATCAACCCTAAAAGGTCAGGATGACCAGCAGGCCTTATTGCTTGCCCCTGCAAAATCAGGTGGTGTATGGGGGTTTATTAATCCTTCCGGAAGCTGGGTAATAGCTCCGCAATATGGAGAAGCCAATAATTTTCATGACAACGTTGCCGAGGTGGTTCAATATACCAAAGATGATATCAAGAATGGTTTTATTGATAAAAATAACAACTGGGTAATTCAACTACCAGAATTTAACTTTTCACATTTTTCCGAAGGACGATTGGCATTTCTTGAAAACGGATTATATGGATTTATGGATTCCGTAGGAAAAAAAGTGATTCCCGCTCAATTTCGCTTTTGTAGCAACTTTGAAAATGGAAAGGCTATGGTTGTATTTAAAAGCGGAAAAGCCGGTTATATCAATAGAGAAAAAAAACTTCTGATCTCTCCTCGCTGGGACACAGCCTTCAACTTCCAAGGAAACTTCGCAATTACTGGAAAAAAAACTGCTGATGGTAAATTCCTATATGGTGTCATTGATAACACCGGAAATACTCTTGTACCCTATCAATACAGCTGGATAACAAACTTCAGTGAAGAAAAAGCTTTTGCCAACCAAGGGGGAATATATGAAAATGGCAGAATCAACGGAGGAACCTGGATGATCATAAACATGAAAGACCAGGCTGTATTACCTCTTAAAGACACCACACTCATTGTTGAAATTGATAATTATGATGAGGCTTATTCAAATCTGCTCAAATTCAGAAATGATGTAGCATGGTTTCCTGGAAGGGTTAATGGTGAAATATTATATGGCTTAATCAATACCTCAGGCAAATGGGTCGTACGTCCCACCTATAAAGTAGTTAACAAAATAAACGAAGGCCTTACAGCTATCTTTATTAATGGTAGAATGGGATTCATTGATCTTAAAGGGAAAGAAATTATTCCATGCAAATTTGAATCTACAGGAGCCTTTCATAACAATCTCGCCTGGTTTAAAGAAGGTAAAAAATATGGATTCATTAATAAAAACGGAGAAGTTGTAATCCCTGCAAAATTTGAAGATGTCCGTGATTTTATGGTAGTAAAATAACTTTACTTCCCATCTTCTTTTATTTGTTTAATTCTTTTTCGAATTAAAGATTTTACTTCATTTAACCTTAATATTTTTTCGTCCAGCAAGGCTATTCGACTTTCAAACAGTTCTATCCTTTCATCAATTGTGAGTGTTTTATTCGCCCAGGCATCTATTAATTCTTTTATTTCCTGCAAAGAAAATCCCAAATACTTGGCTCGCTTTATTATCTCCAATCGCTCAATGATCTCTGCTGAATATTCTTTATAATTATTATCTCTCCTTTGTCTTTTATTAATTTTTATCAAACCTATTTTTTCATAATACCTGATAGTGTCTCTTGAAAGACCCGTTTTCAATGAAATTTCGCCTATGAGCATAATCGAATATACTTTTTTCCCAAACATAAAAAATTTTTCTTGACCATGGAGTAGACTCCAACGTTATCTTTGCTTTCACATCCGGATGATATGCGCAACTTATAGTGTTATAAACCTATTGTATTGATTATTATGAATGAAAATAAGATTAAATGGAATAGTTCCTTATATGATAAAAAGCACCAGTTTGTATCCAATTATGGAGAAGATCTTGCTAAACTTTTGGATCCTCAAAAGGGTGAGTATATTCTTGACCTTGGATGTGGAACAGGTCAGCTGGCTTCAGTTATAGCAACTTCAGGAGCTTTCGTTGAAGGAGTTGATCACTCTGAAGACATGATTAATACTGCAAAAGAGACCTATACTGATATTCCTTTTCATGTTGAAGATGCAGAAAGCATGAATTATAAAATGAAGTACGATGCTATCTTTTCTAATGCCGTATTTCACTGGATTGCAAACCCTGCAAAGGTTACCAATAACGTTTACAATGCTTTAAAACATGGAGGCCGGTTTGTTGCTGAGTTTGGAGGAAAAGGAAATGTGGATCATATGCTAAATGCATTGGACAAAGCATTTATTGACAAAGGGCATACAGAAAATGTTAACATACGATTCTGGTATTTCCCTTCGATAGGTGAATTTACCTCTCTTCTTGAAAAGTCAGGCTTCAGAGTTATCTATGCAGTCCATTTTGACAGGCCAACAGAGCTAGCAGATAAAGAAAATGGCGTGAAAGACTGGTTCCGTATGTTTGGTGAAAAGTTCTTTAATGGTCTTTCCAATCAAGAGATTGAAGAAGTTCTTGAGATAACGCAGAACGCTTTAAAAGATAAAATTTTCCGGGATGGGAAATGGTTTGCAGACTATGCGAGAATAAGAGTTATTGCCATTAAATCATAAAACATAAAATCCCGAGGCTATATAACAACATAGGTCTCGGGATTTAATTTTAATATTTAACGATTTGATTAATCTTTAAAACTTAAGCCTTCTTTCTTCAAGGCTTCTCTAAGTTTAGGCATTGCAGAAGGACCAATTCCATGTAACTGCAAAATTTCCTTTTCACTGTATTGACACAACTGTTGAAGTGATCTGATATCCTTTCCTTCTAGTGCACGTCTGGCAGGAGCTGAAATTAAAGATAGGAAACCAGTAGCAGGTTTACGCATTTCTTCACAAACAGGACAGACAGGACAGTCACTGCTCTTATAAAATTGATGACCTTCATTGCAGGTTCTCAGACTTTTCTCAGAAGTGGACATATTTATAGTGGCATTAATCCAGAGCAAGACAAAGAGTTTTAAAGAGATTACCCTCTGTAATAAAACAGCCTCTCTGTGTCATTTCAAATAATTCAATTTCTCTTTTTTTCTGATATTTTTTTTCTGAAGTATACACTTTAAGTCCATCGGGGGGACACACCATTGACTTTTTTATATACTCCTGAGAAGTAAAATCAGCATCTGTATCTCCTTCAGCTTTCATTCCAACCAACACCAATTTATCTCCCAGACATTGAAATGTTATCAGTTCTTTTTTTTCTCTGTACTCCAAAAACTGTACATTTCTCATTATCGTTTCGAAAACCATATCACTGAAAAGTTCAATAAGTCGTTCAGCTTTAGCTGGCTCTACATTTTTCATTCGCTCCCAGTCTTCTGCTGCAATACCATTTACGACAAGGTAATTAACAAACTCATTTTCCATTTCCTTCAGCTCTTCGAGACTCAGGAGTTTGTATTCTGACATTTGAATTTCTATTTATTTTATTTGAAGTACACATTATCCGTATCAATCTTAATAATCTATTATCGAAAATAAACTATCTTTATTTAATCACCTTACTAAAAAGTTCACTTTCAGGATCTACAGCAGAAGCATAAAATCCAATTAAATTGCCCTTTTCATCAATGACGTATTTGCAAAAATTCCATACCGGGGATTGACTATTCCAGCCATTTTTTCCTGGGTCTGTTAACCATGTAAACACTTCATTTTTATCTTGCTGAAGCACAGAACTTTTCTTAAATAAAGGAAAAGAAACCCCAAAATTAATCCTGCAAAAACTATCGATTTCCTGATCAGATCCAGGCTCCTGTCCTCCAAAATCATTTGCAGGGAATCCAAGAATAACCAGGTTATTTTTCTCTTTTTCATAAACTCTCTCAAGAGCATCATACTGAGAGGTATAGCCGCAATTTGATGCTACATTTACCACTATTGTCTTTTTTCCTTCATACTGGTTTAGTGAAACCTCCTGACCTTTATTATTAATAGCTTTCAATGAATAAAATGAAACAGGTGCACTTACATTACCTTCATTATTAAGCACTTTCGCTTTAGCTTGATCCTTTTTGGTTAATTTCATAATCAAAGGATAGAGCAGTTTTGTTATTTTTTGCCTGAAAGTCATATAGTTAATTATTCTTTAAATGATATTTATTTAAAAAGATTACCAAGTTTAACTTCTCAATTTTTATCCAATTTTATACTAATAATTTATTATTTGTAGATTTTTTTTAAAAAAGTTAAGAAATAATCATTGCGATGTTTGTGCCTAACCACAATTTATAAATCGCAAACAAAAGGGGAAATTCTTTCAAATTTTCAACTTTTTAATAAAATAAGCAACTGATAAAATTGCGCCTCAAACAACTATGTAATATTTTGATTATCAATTATTTACATCTAAAAACCATTGTTTTTATGAAATTAAATAATCAAATTAGTATTGTAATCGGAACAAAAGATACCTTTATGAATTTTATAATTAATGCATTTAAAGCTGAAGAATCCAGAGACAGAATATTAGGTGTTTTACTAACTGAATTGTCTAAGATTTCCAATTATAAGAAATATAACAATGACGTTATTGAAGGTATAATTCTGAATAAGAAAATTAAATCTTTAGCCATTGAACACCCTCGTATGCATACCAGCATGAATAGGCTAAGAATGAAGAACAAAAAAAATAATTTTGCTATAATAGAGGTGTTCTTTGATCATTTTTTAGCTAAAAACTGGGAAAGTTTTTCCAATGAGCCTTATGATATTTTTGCAGCTAAAATACATAATGCCCTGATAAAGAACCTTACAAGTCTACCTAATAGCACGATTGCAAAATTTCCGGAGATACTATCCAAATCATGGTTAGACAATTATAAAACGATTGAAGGGGTTCATACCATTATCAGAAAACTTACACATACTTCCAGAGTAGGAGTTAATTCTGAAGAAAGCATATTTGACTTAATGGAGAATTACAGCAGCTTTCAGAATGACTTTATGTTTTTTATGAAAGATATGGAAAAGGAAACCCCTATTAACTTTGAGATTACTGAATTACAACATAAAATATATGCTTAAATGCATATTAGAGCATTTTAAACATTTGTTTTTTTACTAAATCGTTTACTGATTCTATATATAACAGCATCAATAGTTTCATAGACAATTGGTACAAAAATCAATGTTAAAAACATTGAACTGGTCAGTCCCCCGATAAGGACCCATGCCAGACCGTTTTTGGCCTCTGAAGCTGCTCCGGAAGCTAATGCAATCGGCATCATTCCGAGAATCATTGTTAATGTTGTCATGAAAATCGGTCTTATCCTTTCTCTCCCGGCTTCAATTAGTGCATCAAAGGTATTTGCACCTTTTTCTTTCATATGATTGGTAAAATCGACCAGAAGAATGGCATTTTTAGCAACCAGTCCCATCATCATAATCATTCCCAGAATCGAAAAAATATTTAAGGTTTCCTTAGTCAGAGCCAAAGCAATCAAAGCTCCGATAATAGCCAAAGGAATTGAAAACAACACCACAAACGGATAGGTATATGAATTATAAAGCGCTACCATTATCAGGTAAACGAATACGATACCAATCATAAACGCAATTAAAAGACTAGTAAAAGCCTCTGCCTGTTGTTCAAGCTGCCCCTCATAAGAAAGAGTTATTCCTCCAGGTTTTTTCAGACCTTTTACTTTCTCCTGGATTTCATCACCAACTGTACCCACAGGTCGACCAACCACATTCGATTTAACTGTGACGGATGGAATACGATTGTTTCTCTCCAGTTTAGATGGCCCCCGACTTTGCTGAACAACTGCAAACTGACTCAGTGTGATAAGTTGTCCGCTTGGGTTAATTACAGTCAGTCGCTTCACATCATCAACATTTCTCCGATCAAATTGATCTAGTACAATTTTGATATCATATTCTTCATCAGCTTCTCTGTACTTAATATCTGTATTTCCTGTGAATGCCGTCATCAGGGTTCCTCCTACATCTGCTACAGATAAACCTAATTTAGCCATTTTATCTCTATCAAGTTTCACTTCCAGTTCCGGATTACCTTCATTGACAGACAAATCAGGATCACTGATTCCCGGTATCTTTTTTATAGTCGCCAATATTTCATTTGCATAAGACATCACGTTTTTAAGATCAACACCTCTTACTACTATCTGAATAGGCAAATCGTCTGCACTACCAGTAAGACCTGTTGGAGTCGATGTCACTTTAATGCCGGGAATCTGAGAAATTTCATTTTTGATTTCATTCGCGAATTCATCTACTGTGATAGTTCTTTCTTTCTTATCTGTCATGATTACAGTAAGCTGCGAAATATTATTGGCTGGTTGATTGGATCCTAATGTCGAAGACTGCCCCACAGTAGAGAATACCTTTACTACAACAGGTTTTTTGAGAATTATTTTTTCAACCTCACTTGTAATCTGGTTTGTATGGTATAAAGTACTTGTCTGATCAAGTTCAAGAGTAACCACAAATTCCCCTCTATCACCTTCCGCAATAAATGTACTTCCAATTAAGCCCAGCGGTATCAAAGAGAATGAAGCTATAAACATTAATACAATGAGGCAAGTCACTATCAGTCTGTGCCGCAAAGACCACTTAAGAAGTGTTGTATAATTTTCTTTAAGCTCTTCGAATTTCTTTTCAAACCAGTTATTAAACCTTCCGAACAAAGTCTCATTTGAAAATTTAAGTATTCTGGAAAATCGGGAAGCAAGCATAGGAGTGACGGTAAAACTTACGAATAAGCTCATCAGTGTAGAGACCATTACCACTATTGAAAATTCACGGAGAATATTCCCGATAAGTCCTCCTACGAGGGAAAGTGGACCAAATACCACAACGTCGACAAGAGTGATTGACAATGCGGTAAAACCTATTTCATTCCTACCTTCCAGAGCAGCTGTCCTCTGATCACTTCCCATTTCAAGGTGCCTGTAGATATTTTCCAACACCACAATGGAGTCGTCCACAAGGATGCCTATCACAAGTGACAGCGCCATCAATGTCATGAGGTTAAGAGAAAAATTAAAAATATACATTGCAATAAAAGTAGAAACGATTGACAGTGGTATAGCCACCATCACTATTGCAGCGTTCCTTATACTGTGAAGAAATACCAACATTACAAGGGCCACCAGAATAATTGCAAACATAAGATCTTCAAGAACTGAATGTGCAGCAGCCAGTGTAAATGTGGAGGTATCCGATGAAACTATAAAATTCAGTCCGATATCTTTATATTCCACTTGCAGATCCTGAAGCATTTTTTTTACTTCTTCAGAAACCTGAACAGTGTTAGCATCCGTTTGCTTTTGAATCAAAACGCCAATTGAACTTTTATAATTTATCCGGCTTAACGTTTCTACTTCTTCCGTAGCGTCTGTGACCTCTGCGACCTCAGACAGTCTGACAAGCCCACCGTCTTTTCCCTTTAATACGACAAGATTAGCCAACTGATCCAGTGATTTGACCTCCCCTTCCACCCGCAGATCAAACTGATCCGTCTTACCTTTTACTTCACCCGCCGGTACTTCTTGATTGCCGGCTTTAATAACATTTACAATCTGAGAAAGTGAAATACCATAAGCTTCCAGCCTTTGCCTCTTTACATTTACCATTATCTTCCTCTTTTTCCCACCTACAAGCGTTATTTGGCCCATACCGGAAATCTTTGACAACTCAGGACGTATACGATTATCCATGAGTTGGTAAAATTCCATAGGTGACATTTTTGAAGATGCACTGAACTGTAATATAGGAAGATCATCAAAGGAAAATTTATTCAAAGAAGGCGTTTCTGCGTCGTCCGGAAGAGTTGACAATACAGAATTGATCTTCCTTTGTGCATCTTGAAGAGCAATATCTACATTGGCATCATTAGTAAGCTGAATGGTAATAAAAGATACCCCCTCCTGAGATATTGAAGCTATCTTATCCAGATTTTCAAGCGTAGCAACAGCATCTTCCAATGGTTTAGTAACGGAGGTTTCCATTACCCCAGGAGAAGCTCCGGGATAAATGGTAACAACAGAAATAACCGGCATCTCAAACTTCGGAAACAAGTTATAATTCAGCCTTTGATAGCATATAATACCTACAATGGAAAGAACTGTAAATATCACTACTATCAAAGTTGGCCTCTTGATCGCTATTTCTGTAATCGACATATTATTGTCCTATTATCTGAACAGGTGTTTTGTCTTTTAAATTTATCAATCCGGTTTTCACAATCTGATCCCCATCTTTCAAACCTTTGGTTACTTCTACTTTCTCAGGAAAAGATTGTCCGATTTTTATTGACCGTAGCCTCGCTGTATCTTTCTCTATGATATAAACCTGAGGATCATCGACACTCCCGACAAGAGATTCTCTTGGGATTACCAATGGATTTCCTTGTGTTAAAATTCCAAAACCTACATTCACAAATGTTCCTGCTTTAAGAGATTTTTCCTTGGGATTATGAAATCTGATTTCTACATTATAGTTGTGCGCATCATCTCCTGTTGGGCTTATGAAAGTGATGATTCCCTGAAATACAGTGTCTGGATAAATATTGGTAGTAATTTTCACTTTATCATTAACCTTTAGCTTATAAGCATCTTTTTCTGCGACAGATAGGTCTATCTTCAATGAAGAAACGTCTACTATTCTTGCAATCTGATTACCTGCCATAATCGCAGATCCAGGCTCAACAAACCTTTCTGTGATCATTCCCTTAAAGGGAGCTTTAATAGAGGCATTAGATAATTTCTTTTTATCCTGCTGAAGGTTAAAGTCGGCAGTCTTCAGTGCAATCTTGGCCTCTTCAAGTTGCTGCTTTGTCACAGCGTTTCCTTTATAGAGCTTGGTATATCTTTCTACATCCTTTCTTGCCTTTTCCAACGCAAGTTCGGATTTTTTAACTGCTGCCGTTTGCTCCTTACTTTCTACCTGAGCCAAGAGAGCTCCTTTGTCTTTCACATCCCCTTTTTCAATAGGCAGATCTATAATCTTACCTTGAATTTCAGAAATTACCACAGCTGTTTTATTTGGTATAATTGTACCCAATAATTGAAGTTCTTCTGAAATATTTTGTCTAATTACCTTATAGACATTTACACTTACCTTTGGTGAAGTTGTTGTTGTCTCTTTAGATTTGTCAATTTCTTTTTTATTGCTGCAAAGCCTAAGTACAACTAACACAAAGATTATTGCTAATACAATAATTAATATATAGCTTCTCTTCTTTGTCATCGTTCCTGATATTAACTATTTACCAATCCATTTAATAACTTCATTGATTCTACCCTGAGACTTTGCGAGTTCCAATCTTGCCAGGTAAGCATTAAACAGAGAGGTTATATAATTTACCTGAGCGACTTTTAAGGAGTTCGTCGCATTGAGAAAATCAGAGTATGCTCCAACTCCCTCTTTATAGGACAATATTTCGCTATCATAAACAAGTTGAGCAAGCTTAATATTTTCACCTGCAAGCCTTATATTATCTACAGATGTATTAAAATCATCTACAGCATTAGACAGTTCTATATTGATCTGCTGCTCAAGTCGGGAAATATTTATTTCTGTTTTTTTTAATTCGAGCTTATATTGCTGGACTTGAGAACTTCTCTTGAAGCCGCTAAAAACAGGCACTGTGAGCCTCAGTCCTACCACCTGGCTATTAAACCATTCTGTTTTCCAAAGATTAAATTCTTCAGAAAATGACTGATACTGATACTTACCAAAAGCTGTGAGCTGAGGTTGATATTCGGAGGTATATTGTTTCACTTGAAGAGCTCCCAATTCCCTTTGCGTTTGCATCAATTTATAATCAGCTCTTCTCCAATAATTAGGCTTATCAGGCAATTCTTCCAATTGAAATAAAGTGGTAGTATCAGCATTAACACTAGTAATTTCGACCGGTTCACTTACAGGCATTCCAATCTGAAACTTTAACTGATTTAAAGAAGCTTTGACTGATCTCTGAAGTGACTTTAATTCCGTAAGCTGATTGTTATAATCTACAAAAACCCTATCCCTGTCGGCCTTTGTAGCAACATCGTTCTTAAACTGAAGATCGACTATTTTAAAAAGGTTCTGACTTTTCTCCAGATTGGATTTTTGAACCTCTACTTTTTGAACAGAAACAAGGTATTGAAAGTATGATCTACTTACATTGTAAATGGTATTTTCTATGACCTGTTGTGAAGATTGGCAATAATAAACCCGGCTGACTTTGGAAGCTTTCAAGCCGACCCAGTAACTTCCCATATATATAATCTGATCCAGCTGAGCATATGCGGAACTTGAATACTGCACCCCAAAACGAACAGGCACAATGGCATCCGCTGGAGCAGTTCTGTCAAAAAATATTGCAGGCAATGCAACCAAAGGTATTTTTATATTATCATCAAAAGTACCATATACATTGATTTGAGGATAACCTGAAGAGGCAACCTTCCTAACATTTTGAAGAGCTATTTCTTCATCAATGTGAGCAGAAAGAACATCTGTATGATGTACCAGTGCATAATCTATGCATTGAGACAGATCCATACTAGTTTGACTAGATGCTGAAATTATAGGAAGCAAAAAGAAAGTGATACATACAAAATTATATAACATACTGATCCTTATACTTCTTTTTGAAGAAAGAATCAGTTGAGAGAAAAAAAACTTTAAATTTATTGTACCTATCTTACCTATACGCATCACAAAAATTGCAGGAACTTTTAATCTATATATTAATCATTGATCTACTTTTTAAACCTATTCCATTTCCATTGCTTCAAATAAAAGTTAGAACGCTTAATTCCCGATTGAATACTAATACATTTCCCCCCCGAATGTTTATAGAATTTATGATTGCCACGTTGTTTTCTACTTTAAATGCAAGCTTCAGGTAAAATTTACCCTAAATTATCCCAATAAAGTGCTGAAAAATTACTATCTTCATTTGTTGATAATGAGCTATGAGAGTCTAATGAAGTGTTTTAAATATCTATTCTTCCTTTTCTTATTTTCTTTTACTGGACATGGCTTTGCCAGCAGCGTTTTTTATTTAAAAGAGAACGCTACTCGGATGAGAGAGGATAGTATTTACAATTATTTTAAATTTTATAAAGACCAAACAAATAAGCTTACTGTTAATCAGCTGAACCTGAGAAATTTCCAGACTTACAATTCCTATAAATCCAGTGAATTTGATAAAAACTCGACTTATTGGTTTAGATTAGAAGTCGCTAATAAATTAGAAGATCGTAAAGAATGGTTTTTTGAAATCCTGGATCCGCATATACAAGCCCTAGATGTTTTTATCATTTCTGGAAATGACACAACTCATTTTTCTAAGACTGGTTATTTAAATGAATTTTCATCCAGAATTTCACAACATAAAAATTTCATATTCCCTATAAAATTTTACAAGGATGAAAAGGCTACCATTCTTTTTTCTATACAAAACAACTATTACACCGGGCCAGACATTTGTATCAGAACCCCACAGAAATTTCTGGATTATGCGTTAAGTGAATACTACTATCTAGGCATTTTTTATGGCATCCTCCTGATCATGTCCGTTTACAATATATTCATATATTTTTCAACTAAGGAAATCGTATACCTGTATTATGTAGCATATGTAGTTTGCTATTCCCTTAATTCCTTTTCTGAAGACGGGCTTGGATTTCAGTACGTGTGGCCCAATCTTCCCCAATTTAATGAGCTAATTCAATATGCACCGATATTTCTGATCACTGCATTTGTTTTTTATTCGAAAAACTTTCTTTCATTGAATCAATATGCACCAAAACTAAGAAGGGGAATCGACCTTAGTTTGATTGTTTATTGCTTGATGTTCTGCCTCAACAATTTTTTTCTTCAGATTTCATGGATAAGATACTTTTACTTGCTTCCGTTCCTATTGATATTCATAGCAGGAATAACAGCAGCTAAAAGAGGTAACAAGTCTGCTAAATACTTTTTGTTAGCATTCTCATTATTCCTTGCATCATTTTCTATTTTTATATTAAGGATAAACGGATTTGTTGCTTCAAACATCTATACTGTTTACAGTCTTAATTTTGGCTTTCTTCTGGAAGTCGTACTGTTCTCGTCGGCACTGGGCCAAAGACTGAAAATTGAAAAGGAGGAAAAAACTCGCATTGACAAAATGCTCATAGCCCAATTGCAGGAAAATGAAAAGTTGAAAGATTCAATAAACCAGGAACTGGAGCTTAAAGTAAGAGAAAGGACAGAAGAAGTCAATCGCAAAAATCGGGAACTGGCAATTGCATTATCAAACCTGGAAGAAAAGAGCAAACAGATTGAAGATCTCAATAAGCTTCTTGAAATTGACAACAAGGCACTAAATCAAAATATCAAGGATATTACCAAAGCCCGTCTGATGCTCAAAGACGTTACACTTGAAGAGTTTCAGAAGATATATCCTGATGAGGAAAGCTGCTTTAAATATCTATCCGAAATTAAATGGACTAAAGGATATAGTTGTAAAAAATGTAGCAACAAAAATTCATCCGCAGGCAAAACTCCTTATTCTAAAAGATGCACCAAGTGTGGCTATGATGAGTCAGTTACCACATATACGATCTTTCATAATTCAAAGCTTCCAATCACCCAAACATTTTATCTGTCTTATCTTGTATTAGCCAACAAGAATATTTCATCACATGAATTATCAGAAAAACTTGACTTAAGACAAAAGACTTGTTGGGCATTTAAGAAGAAGATTGTAGATTCCATTAACAGTTCTGGAACTGGCAAATTGAATTCTAAAGATTGGGGAAAGATATTCTATAACAGTAATACTGCTAAAGAACAATCCCGGCCAGTATGATCTTTCCGCTACAGCTATTTACTTAAATAAAGGATAATACCTTTCCTTTATTACATTGAAGTGATGCGCCTCATGACCTACAATCACAAAGCCTAGCCCTAACGCAGATATTTCTCTGTTAAAGCAAATACCTTTACTAAGATACATATCTTCTGAAAATGATTTAAAAAGAAGTATAGAGGATTGTCTCACTACAATTAGTTCCTCAAGCATATCTTCTATTGTCCTGTTTGTTGTATCTGCATTACTTGCAAGTAATGCCTCATCATAGCCAGGTAATACAGTTTCATCTTTCCTGGAAAATCTTAAAGCCCTGTATGACTGTATTCGCTCATTATCTATGATATGCTGAATAATCTGTTTAATAGTCCACTTTCCAGGTGCATATACACGATCCCCTATATTCTTAAGGAAACTTACATCAAGCGTTTTAAGATTTTGAATTGACAACTTCATAGCTGTCAAAAGATCTGGTTCTTCAACTAAATCTATGTATCTGTCAAAGAAATCAGGCATTGGATTTATTTCAGATTTATTCATATAGTATTTAAAAACTTAGTAACAAGTTATATCAATGCAAATATAAAAATTTGATAGTGTATCAAAGGGTTCTGGCAGAATTATACTGAAGATTGTCCTTTTTTCAATATATTTAAATCTAATACTCATCATAAAAACTTCACCGAAAAGAGTAAAATACTAATTGTATCCTTTTCTTTATTTTGGTAGAACTTGTCAGTTAAATTCATGAAAAATTACACAAAGCATACCTGTATTTTAATGTTTATTTTTTTTAATGTTTCTGCCAATGCTCAGCTTAAAAATAGCATGGATAGGATATATCAGGATCATTTAAAATGCCTTGATTCTGGAATCAATATGTTAGGTTGTTCAAGAAAATACTATCTGGAAATGGACAGTATGTTGAACTTAACTTATAAAAAACTTCGCGCTTCATTAAATGAAGCTGAAAAATCTAAATTAAAAGAGGAGCAGCTTAAATGGCTTAAAGAAAGGGATGCATATTTTGAAGACCAAAATCGGATCTTTAATGAAAAGGTTACTTCCGGAGAATGGGGGAATGATATGTATATGGTCACTTATGATGACAAAGCCGACTTTGTTAGAAAAAGAGTACTGGATATTATTAAAAGAATTGAGTAAAACCTATGATTAATTTTTTATTCAGCAAAACAGAGAAGATTAGTTTATTAAATTTCTTCTTACTGACAATTGCTAATTTAGCTCTCCCTTTTTTTTTATTACTAATATTCATAATAGACCAAGTTTATTTCAAACAAACAGAAATGCTCTTCTGGGCATTATTTCTGATCTCAATGTTACCCTGTGGTATACTAGGAGTAATATCAGGATATACTTTATTCATCAAAGCAAGAAAAGTAAAAAGTGATTTAGGAGAGTCTGTTGGTATATTTCTAATTCTTTGCAGCATTATCTATTCCATAGGTGGCGCTTTAGGGCTTATGTTGATTTATATTGTTACAAGTTAAATATTGCAGTTTAAGTACCCAATTACCTCTCACTCTCAATTGTTTAAACATATTTTTTTTAATTAAAAAATACCAATTAGTAAAAACATTTAAAATAAATTAGTTAACTTTCCTTTACAATTACAATAAAATAATTTTAGGAGATTGAATACATACTAAATTTCACTTCTCCAATAGCATTACTATTCAATACCTTCCGAACATTTCCGGAAAATATTTATAGAAAGCAGTTTTTAGATTTTTACCTATTAGTTATTTTTTTTACTCACAATGGATAATTATAATCAAGGAGCAAGCTATATTGGGATTGTTCAGTCCGATGGAAGCAGCGTATCTGTTGAGGACCAACTATACCCTATCCACTACGAATATCTTTGTTATACTTTTAAAACAGGTAGTAGAATCAAGGGCGATCTGAGACTTGCAGCAAACATCATAACAGGCAGTATGGCAATTGTGCCGGAGCATGGACAAGTTATTGTAAAAGAAATTATCAAAGGGATAGCTTACTTTGAAAGTAGTGATTTCTCTTGTGAAGTAAGATTACTTTGTCCATTATCTGGCCCAACCCCCATCTTTGTTCCACAAATCCTGCTCATTTAATAAGCTTTATCATTTTGATTGACTCAAATTAATAAGCACTCACAAACCCTATCCTACACTATCTGTTTTTTTAAAATAAGGTTGATTGAAATATTGTTTTCTAAACCACAGTTCAAAAGCAGGATCAAGGAATTCATATGTATTATTTATTTCGTGCACTATATCTGCATTCAGAAGAATGACTTTATTTTTACTTACATTCCTTGGAGTTCCTAACTGATACATATTCATAACTTGTGTTGAAGTAAATTGAGCCTCTCCTTTTGCTATGGCCTTCAGCAGATTCAGCTGAGTCGCACTTACAGTTTCAACTTCTTTCTGATAAAAGGGAGTATTCGCCTGAATAAGCTCCAGTAAAGCATTCTCAATATTAGCTCTTGTAGCTACAGGAACAGCGCTATTCCAGGTATAGTGGGCCAGTTGCTGCACATACCAGGAATGATTTTTCATAAGCACAGATATAAATCTTGCATCTTCCTTAGTAATTATTTTATTGGTCTCAGCAAACTTGGTAGTTATAAAATCAACCCAACGACTTTCTTCAATTTTTGGCAGAAGCATGATATCGCCAAATCTATAAAATGGCTTTGATGGATTATTAAAAATATCAGACATCATATGCCTCTTACTTCCAAAGAGGCAGTAAGCTACGTTCTTCTGTCTTTGCCATACAGCCCGAAGTTTCTTCTCAAAATTTTCATAATCATTATAACCAGAAATATTTTGGAATTCATCAAGGCAGATAATCCATTTGATGCCCTTTTTTTGACCTATAGTTTCCGGGAGATTCAAAATCTCCTCACTATGTTTCCTAAGATCCTTCCAGTCAAAACTAAGACTGAAATCATTTTCAGGATCAAGCCCCATGGTTATTTTGGGAATAAGTTTTTTAAATAATTCCTTTCCATATCCAATCCATTCCTGCCACTTACCCGAAGAAGCTTTTATAACCTCTCTCGCATATGTTTCAAGAAATTCTTCCTGACTTCCAAGAGTAAAGAGATCTATTACTACAGCCCTGTATTCTTTCGGATAATCTTTTCTGATTTCTGATACCACTTTTTCTACAAGTGATGATTTTCCCCATCTGCGGGGAGAGATAATGGTGGTATTAATACCATTCAACAGATTGTCTTTTAAGCGCTTTACTTCATTTTCACGATTGGTAAATGCTGTCGATGATACAGTATTGCCGTATGCAAAGGGAGATATAATCATAGGACTTAAAGGTATTATACTCATTGGTATTATACCTAAAGGTACAAAAACAATAATCTGATTACTAATCCAATGGATATTATTTGACGGGAAAATAGGTAAGGCTTTTCAATCAAAAGTTACTTGAAAGAATATAAAGCCACCACCTAAAATTAATAAGGTGATGATGGACAGAAGAAGGACTCCTAAAGAGTAAGAAATATTTACCCATGTTCCTTTGTTTCTCACATTATTGACATACAATGAAGTACGCTTCAGACTAAAGAATAAAGTCAGATAAACGGGAATACCGATAAAGAAAAAATAGACAGCGAGAATTCCCCATAACATTTCAAAAGTAAAACCACCGTGTAAAAGTATCATCGCTCTATACAGATTAATTCAATTGATCTCCCACCATTTTCATTATTTGGAAATGCATAAAATTATCCATTGACACATTCCTTTTAGTATTTTCATTAAAATTAAGTGGTTTGATAATATAACCGGAAACACCAAACTCATCCCCCCTGCTTCTATCCCTATCTTCATTGGAAGTAGTCATAATGAATATCTTAACATCATTAAATGTATTGTCTTTTCTTAATTCTGCAAGAAATTCACCACCATTCATTTTAGGCATATTGAGATCCAGTACGATGATATCCGGAGTAGAAATCCTCCGTTTGCCTTTTAAAAGATCAAGTGCTTCGATTCCATTAAAAGCTGTATGTAAAACAATTGGAAGATTTATTTTTTTTAATGCACGCTCAAAACTGATCACATCCAACTCGTCATCTTCTATTAATAAAATTGAAATTTCTCTCATAATAATTACTAGTTAGTTTATACTGGCGAGACCACTTTAATGGCAGGCCATTTAAAAATAAAGGAAGCTCCCACTCCTTCATCAGAGACTACTCTTATACTTCCCTTGTTGTCTTCTATAATTTTTTTCACAATTGATAATCCAATGCCAGTGCTTTCTACTTCATGCTTTTCACGCAAAGTCTGAAATAATCCAAAAATTTTATTGTGATATTCAGGAGATATTCCAACACCATTATCTTCAACGGTAAACTCAAAACCATCAGAAACCTCTTTTGAAGTAATCGTTATAAGCCCTGATTTGTTACCTTTATACTTCACTGAATTGCTTATAAGATTAGAAAATACTTGCTGAATTCTTAACCTCTCAGTAAAAATCACAGGAAGATTATCGGATAGTCTCACTTCAAAATCTTCGGGAACAATAGAATCTACAATGTCAACCAGCAGTTCATTCATATTAACTTGCTCCAGAGGCTGACTGGTTCTTCCTATTTTAGAATATTCCAACAAACCATTTATTAGGCTTTCCATCCGTTCAACCCTTCCTTTCAGCTTGTCCAGATATTTATGCATCTCAGGGGATAATTCATTTCCGTAATCTTCCTCCATCCAATGTGCTAGATTGTATATTCCCCTTAAAGGTACTTTCAAATCATGAGAAACTACATAAGCATAGTTGTCCAACTCTGAAAAGCTCTTTTTTAGCTTCTCTGACATAACATTTAAAGAATCTGACAATTGGGACAATTCATCTTTTTCTAAATCTTCAATCGCCTCAAATCTCCCTTTAGAGATATTATCTGCAAGTCTAACCATAGATTTGATTCTTTTAATGATAATATGGGTGATATAAAAAGCACTTAGTACCCCAACTGATATCGTGATAATTGCCAAAAGCATTGTAACTTTTTTAGCAATTGCTATAGACTCACTCAACTTCTCCCTTCTGGCCTTTCTAACTCGGTATTCAGCTTTATCAAACTCTCTGAATTTATAAGAAATTTCATCCGTCATTTTTTTTCCGAATTCTTTTCTCAATTTCTGTTCAAAGAGAATTTCATATTCTTTCGAAATTATTTTAGGATCTATTTGCTTGAACTTAGCTTCAATAAGGGTATTTGCATATGTCAACCATTGATTATGAAGTTTTTGAATTTCATTAAATCTTTTTACCTGTTTAGGAGAATCTGAGATGAGCTTACGCTGCTCATCCACAATACCTGACATCTCTTTTATACTTGAATAATAAGGATCCAAAAATGACTTATTCTCAGTAAGCAAGTAGCCTCTGAAATTAGACTGCATCTCAAGAATACTCTTATGAATTTTAGCAGAATTACGGATAATAGCCTCCGATTTGGTAAGGTATTCTGTGTCCCTGTTCACATCTGAAGAAAGTTTAAGGTTGACACCAAAACTGATAAAAGAAAAAATGATGATCAGAGAAAAACTAGCTATTATTTTACCGGATAATCTAAGTTTCATAAACAATATATAACATGGAAATATTGTAAATGTTTTAAAACAAAAAAGGCATCTACAAGTTATGTAGATGCCTTTGAGAGCCCCCAGTCGGAATCGAACCAACGACCTACTGATTACAAGTCAGTTGCTCTACCAGCTGAGCTATGGAGGCTTTACTTTGTTTTTGCTTTTTCGTTTGCCTTAAAAGCGAGTGCAAAAGTATAGGACTTTTCGAAATATCCAAAACATTTCGAAAAAATTATTTATCATTTTCTGCATCTTTTATCATTTTCAACTGACTTTTCAGCTCATCTATCTCATTTTGAGCAGATTCAATTTTTGAATAAAATTCTTTTTTTAGCTTGTCAGCTGCAGCAGATTTTGCAAAAAATTCAAGATTGGTATTCAAACGATCAATTTCTTGTTTAAGGACCGAAATTTTACGATGAATTTCTTTCTCTTTTTGGTAAAGTTTTTTTCCACCTTCAGGATTTGTTTTCAAAGCATTTATCTGAAGACTTAATTTTAACTTGTCAACTTCAGACTTATCTCCTTCAAGATGTCCGAGGAAATTATCAACTGCTCTCTGATATCTTGCATTGATATCTTTCATTTCCGTTTTAGGAACAAAACCTATTTTTTTCCATTCATCCTGGATAACCTTTAAATCGTCCGGATTTGAATTATTATCAGAATTGAGGCCTTCCAATTTTTGAATGAGAGCATTTTTCTTATCCAGATTATCTTTAAACTCTTTTTCATGTTCAGCCTGCAATTCTCTTTTCTTATTAAAGAAATGATCGCAAGCAGCTTTAAAACGTTTAAAAATAGGTTCTTTTTCTTTTATTGGCACTGGTCCGATAGCTTCCCATTCTTTCTGAAGATTTTTCAACTCAGTAGCTGTTCCACTAAAATCAGTCTGATCCTTTAATACTTCTGCACGCTCACACAAAGCGATTTTCTTCTTAAGGTTTTCTTCTTTTTCTACCTCAAGGTGTTTGAAAAATACTTCTTTGTTATGGAAAAAGGATTTACACGCACTCCAGAATTTTTTTGATATTTCTTTTCCTTTGTCTTGAGGAACTCCACCCGCTTGTTTCCACTTCTCCTGTAGTTCCAGCAATTCTGCAGTCTTTTGTTTCCACTCTTCAATTCTACTAGTCTGGAATTGGGTAAACCCAGCAATGGCTTCGGCTAGTTTTATTTTAACTTCCAGATTTTGTTCTTGACGTTCTCTAAGCTCCTTATAGTATTCGCCGCGTTTTTCGTAAATTTTATCAGAGGCTACTTTAAACCTATTCCAAAGAACTTCCTGATCTTCCTTCGGAACCGGTCCTATATTTCTGAATTCCTCATGTAAAACTTTAAGTTCCCTGATTAGAGCATTTACTGTTTGCCCAGATTCAGCAAGACTTTCAGCTTTCTCACATATTTCGATTTTAGCTTCTAGATTTTTCTTTCTGTCTAGCTCCTTCAATTCAAAATATATACTTCTGTTATTGTAAAAACGCTCTACCAATGCATTGTAGTTAGCCCAAATCTCCTGAGTCTGAGCCGCAGGTACAGAACCGATTTTTCTCCACTCTTCCTGAATCTCCTTTAAAGAAGTAATACTTGTCTGAGTTTCTTCAGCAGAAATCAAAGTCCGGAGCTTATCAAGTAACTCATTCTTCTTAGTCAGATTTTTTTCTTTATCCTTTTCAAGATTAAGAAAATGTTCAGATAATTTATGACGAAGCTGATCATATTGCTTATCAAACTTCAAACTCACATTATCTCTTCTATAGTCAAAATCAGTTTCTTCTCCACCATTGGCAAGGAATTTACTCAATGCTTCATTCTTTTCCACTTCCAGCAAATGATCATAGTGATACTTAATTTGCTTCAGCATTGCTGATGCTTTGCTTAGATTTTCATCGAGCTTCATGCCTTCAAGCATCTTTAGCAAATCTTCTTTTGAAAGTTGTGATAAATCACTGATATGTTCATGGCCATGTTCTTCATCATGAACATCCATTTCATCTATCATAGATTTTACAGGAGTAGCCACCTCTCCGACCTTTCCAACTTCCTTTATCTTGTCATTTCCCAAAAGTTCTTTTTCCTTGCTCATGGTATTACCTTTTAAAAATTTTTAATTCAATCTTGGATCAATAGGATAATTAGATAACATCTTGTATTTACCACCCATACTCTTCAATATTTCCCGCCATAGATTAGCGGGTTCAATTTCAAATATATCCTCCGTTTCAACATGGCTTACAATCCATGAATTTGCTTTAAACTCATTCTCCAGCTGTCCTCCTTCCCATCCTGAATACCCCAGAAAAAATCTGAAGTCTTCGGCATTGGCAAGGTTGTTATTAAATAAGTCCAACACTTGTTCAAAATTTCCGCCCCAGTACAAATTATCTCCTAACTTCACTGCCCCTTCGATATTATAATTGTTTCTGAAAATGAAATGAAGCGAATCCTGTGCGACAGGTCCTCCAATATACAAAAGCTCTTCCGAATTTACACTTTCCAAAACAGAATTGAGCGTAATAATCGTAGGCTTGTTAAGTACAAGCCCAAGAGCTCCTGATTCACCATATTCACACATGATGATTACTGTTCGTTCAAAGTTGTCATCACCCAAGTATGGCTCCGATATTATAACATTACCTATCTTCAACATTCGTTAATCAAAATTCTTTTTATCTGAAAATGTTTGATATCAGCTATTTAATAAATATCATTCAATTTATCATACTATAACAATTATACAAGTACTAAGGGTACATTGCAAGTTTTTCATATTTAGTTAAAAGATATTATTAGTAAATTCATATTTAATGGCTAACTTCAATTCTGAATTAAAAAACATGCCTTACCAGCATTTGTTTTGCAACCAAATTTATATGAGCAAACAGGAGCAAAATTTATCAGACATCAGAAACGATTATAAACTTAAAATACTATCTGAGTCTGATCTTAAAGAAAATCCAATAGACCAATTTCAAGAATGGTTAGATCTGGCTGTAAAAAGTAATTTGTATGAACCTACTGCCATGACATTATCCACATGCGATAGTCAATGCAGACCTTCTTCAAGGATAGTCCTCTTAAAAGGATTGGACGATGGTTTGGTATTTTTCACAAATTATGATAGTAAAAAAGGCTTGTCTGTGGCAGAGAATCCATTTGCTGCTGCTTTGTTCTTCTGGCCAGAATTAGAGCGTCAGGTAAGGATCGAAGGAAAGGTTGTAAAAGTAAGTACTGAAGAATCTGATAAGTATTTTTATTCCAGGCCTAAAGCCTCACAGATTGGAGCAATAATATCTCCTCAAAGTAAAATTATTTCTTCCAGAGATGACTTGGATTTAATGTTTGAAAAGGCCCTGGTTGATCATGAAAACAAAGAAGTAACAAGGCCTGACAATTGGGGTGGATACAGGATCATTCCAGAATATTTTGAGTTTTGGCAAGGACGATCAGGAAGGTTGCATGACAGGTTATTTTATCAAAGAGAAAACAACGGCTGGACTAAAGGAAGACTGGCTCCTTAATAACAAAGCTATTACAGGAGATCAAACATATTGTTAATTCCAACATTCCTTTCAGATGTAAATCCTTCACCGTACTTTACACCTATAGAATGGCCGAACTCCAAGGCTCTAGCTTCAATAAACAATAAAAATTCCGGCGAAGATATATAAGTACCTGGTTCTACACTTCCCGGATTGAAGAACTGACTTTGAAATGCTTTGATCGTTTTTATTTTTTGTTCCCAATAAGGAGTTACATCCACTATCAAATCTGGTTTTATATACCTATCCTGAATATAGTGGTACACATTCCTGGCCCTCCAAGCATTCTGTCCTGTTTCAATTTTTACAAGCCCAGAAAGAAAACTTGCTCTGGATACCAAATCTGAAGCTCTTCCATGATCGGGGTGCCTGTCGTGTAAGGCATTGGTAATTATAATCTCAGGCTGATACTTTCTAATTGCTTTAATAATAGCAATTAGATGTTCTTTATCTTCAGTAAAAAATCCATCTTCAAACCCAAGGTTTTCCCTAGCTGCCAGTCCAAGTACACTTGCAGCTGCTTCTGCTTCCATGTCCCTAATTTCAGGGGTACCTCTGGTACCTAATTGACCACGGGTAAGATCTACCAGACCTACTTTTTTCCCCATTTCAATATGCCTGAGTATTGTCCCCGAACAAGCCAACTCCGCATCATCAGGGTGTGCCGAAAGCACAAGCATATCTAACTTCATAGATCTTGTAAGCAATTATATTTTTATCTAATTCTAAGTTTTCGGCCAACCTTAAGAGTAGTTCTTGATGAAATACCATTCAGTTTACAGATAGTACTAACAGACACTCTGTATTTCCGACTTATTGTGCCTAAAGACTCCCCAGATCTCACTCTATGATAGAATACCTTTCTCGCTTCTCTTAAATATTCAAAATGAGAAGGATTAAGCTCAAATATTTTTGATTTTAAAGTATTCATAGGAAAATCATAAAGTTCTTCAGGATTAATTGCATTACCCTCGTATCGCACCTCAAAATGCAAGTGAGGTCCCGAACTTCTCCCTGTATTTCCTCCATCTCCCAAAAGTTCTCCTGCTTTTACTAATTGCCCTACAGTAACATGAGATTTTGAAAGGTGACCATAAAGCGTTTCAAGGCCATTGTAATGTCTTACCATTACATAATTCCCATAACCACCAGCATTATATTGATTTATTCTGACAATACCATCGAAACAAGCCACAACTGGATCTCCAATCTCAAGCTTTAAATCTGTTCCATAATGCCATCTGGAATGGCGCATACCGAAATCGGAAGTAATATGACAACCAATCAGAGGCATTGACCAATTGAAACCTCCTAGAGAGTCGTATAAACTAATATTTAAAGTATCTGAAAACTTGGCTCCATCACGTTTGTATGGATTCACGCTTCTGGAATCCCAAATGGAATAATATTCCGCAATAGTAACCCATATAGAATCTACTTTCAACTGTTCAGCTACCTCAATTATGCTTGTTTCACCTTCATCAATATCGGTAGTATCTTCGCTAACGAGTTCAGGTTCCCTTTGAGGGTCAAAGAATATAGCATTTTCATCAGTATTTGTGGTATCGACAAATTCTTCGTCAAAAAGTATCTTGCCTGCTTCTGGTACTGAGTACTCAATGGATGGAGTTTTTACATTTAAGAAATCCTTATTCTTTTTTTCCTGGGAAAAACCTTTATAGGAAAAAAAGAATAGGATTATCAAAAGTGAATAGCACTTTTTATTCTGCATTATTTAACTGTTTCCTCTTCTGCTTCTTTAGCGGCAAGATATCTTTCAGCATCAAGAGCTGCCATGCAACCTGAACCGGCTGCTGTTACTGCTTGTCTGTATATATGATCCTGTGCATCGCCACAAGCGAAGACACCTTCAATATTCGTTTTACTACTACCTGGTAATGTATTGATATATCCGTTGTCATCAAGATCCAACCAGCCTTTAAATATGTCTGTATTAGGTTTATGACCTATGGCAACGAAAAATCCCTGAACAGTAATATCTGTTAATGCTCCTGTTTGGACATTCTTCACTCTCATACCTTCCACTTCTTCTTCACCTAATATTTCATGGGTTTCAGAGTTCCACAATACCTCGATATTAGGAGTGTTTAATACTCTTTTTTGCATGATTTGCGAAGCCCGCATAGTATCTCTTCTGACAAGTAGATATACTTTTCTGCAAAGCTTCGAAAGATATACAGCCTCTTCACATGCAGTATCACCGGCCCCGACAACAGCCACATCTTTACCTCTGAAAAAGAATCCATCGCAAACTGCACAAGCGGAAACTCCTCTTCCGTTTAATCTCGCTTCAGATTCTAATCCCAGCCATTTTGCTGAGGCTCCAGTAGAAACAATAACAACGTCTGCATGAATCAAATGAGATTCGTCTATAATTACTTTATGTACAGGTCCAGTAAAATCTACAGAAGTAGCCATACCAAATCTAATGTCAGTACCGAATCTTGATGCTTGTTTCTGGAAATCCTCCATCATCTTCGGACCAAGTACACCTTCAGGATATCCTGGATAATTTTCCACTTCATTAGTAATCATTAACTGCCCTCCGGGCTGAGCTCCCTGGTACAATACAGGTTTTAAACCAGCTCTTGCTGAATATATTGCCGCAGTATATCCTGCAGGACCGGAGCCAATGATGAGACACCCTACTTTTTCTTCTGCCATAACAAAAACGTGAAATTTTAAGGCTGTGAATTTCGTGAAAAATCCCTATTAATCCAAAACCAGATCTACTTGTATAAAGTTCCATCACCTCAATTAAATAACATAGTAATTACATTTCTAAATCACATTACAGTCAAGGTATTTCAACATAAGTTTAACAAGTTTACAAATTCTCAGGTTGTTTTTATATGAAGTACAGATAAGTATAGAATGCCAAAATATTATAAGATGAAATCAACAAGACATATTTTAATCCTCTTAATACTACTTTTTGTATCCTTTTTTTCATACTCATGTAAAAAAAGAACAGTCGTTAACACTAAAGAAAATCATGATAATGGAAAGAAAAAGATTGTGAAGCGGGAAATAATTATCAGAAGACCGACTGCAAACAATGATATAATCGGCAATCGAGTAAAATACAGGGAATTTTATGAGAATGGAAAAAGGCGATCCTATGAAAAATCAAGAAGTTACTCTAAAATCTGGCCTATAAAAGAAGAAAAACCAGATAAAAAAGTTTTAATAAAAAGATATAATGAAAGAGGTAAACTAGTATATAAATTCACTAAAACCAAAAAAGGTGAAGAAGTACACAGATATGATAATAAAGGGCGACTCACCTACATACAACTAATCAATAAGGGCAAGGTACGTAAAGTAATAGATGTGAATAAGCAAAAGGTCGTAAAAAGGAATTAAAAAAAGCCCATATAGGGCTTTTTTAATTTTTTTAACCTAAGTAAGGTTTAAGTGCTTTGCTTCTTGAAGTATGCCTTAATCTTCTTATTGCTTTTTCTTTAATCTGACGCACTCTCTCTCTTGTAAGATTGAATTTCTCACCAATCTCTTCCAATGTCATTGAATGTTCTCCATTAAGACCGAAATAAAGAGTAATTACATCGGCTTCACGCTGTGTCAGTGTAGATAGCGCTCTCTGAACCTCTTTTCTCAAAGAGTCATTCATTAATTCCGAATCTGGGGTAACTTCGCTGTCATTTTCCAAGACATCAAGAAGGCTATTCTCTTCTCCCTGAACAAAAGGTGCATCCATAGAAACATGACGACCTGAAATTTTCAGAGTATCAACAACTTCAGAAGTACTTACCTCTAATACTTCAGCAAGTTCGTCAGGAGAAGGCTCTCTCTCATATTTTTGCTCAAGATCAGAAAATGTTTTGGATATTTTATTTAAAGAACCGACTCTGTTTAAAGGAAGTCTTACAATTCTTGATTGTTCGGCCAAAGCCTGAAGAATTGATTGACGAATCCACCATACAGCATAGGAAATAAACTTAAAACCTCTCGTTTCATCAAATCTCTGAGCAGCTTTAATGAGACCCAGATTTCCTTCATTAATCAAATCACCAAGGGAAAGTCCTTGATTTTGATACTGTTTTGCAACAGAAACAACGAACCTAAGGTTTGCCTTTGTAAGCTTTTCCAAAGCTAACTGATCACCTTCTCTGATTCTCTTCGCCAGTTCCACTTCTTCATCAGGGGTAAGTAGATCTACCTTTCCAATCTCCTGAAGATATTTGTCAAGTGACTGGCTTTCCCTGTTGGTAATCTGTTTGCTTATCTTAAGCTGTCTCATTAAATTGGGTTATTTATGCTTGTATAGATGACAAAATTAAGCGAAAATCAAGTGCAAAATTTAATCTGTGAAACGATTTTTTTTTTGCTTTAGTTATAAAATTCTATTCTTATTAGACGAACTTTATTTGCTTTGTTCTGATTCTTTTTTCTCCGGCTTAGGTATCAATACTTTGCGTGATAATCTGAATTTACCAGTTTTTTTGTCAACTTCCACTAGTTTAACCTTAACTTCTTCTCCAACTTCTAAAACTCCCTCCATATTTTCTAATCTCTCCCATTTAATTTCAGAAATGTGAAGTAAGCCGTCTTTACCTGGCATAAACTCAACAAAAGCTCCAAAAGGCATTATAGACTTAACTTTACCTTGATAAACCTCTCCTACCTCAGGAATAGCAACGATTCCTTTTACCCACTTCACAGCCTTGTCCATCACTTCTTTATCTTTTGCAAAAACATTAACCAAACCTCCATCCTCAACTTCTTCAATAATCAACGTCGCGCCAGTAACTTTTTGTATTTCCTGAACTACTTTTCCTCCAGGACCGATTACAGCACCAATCATATCTTTAGGAATTCTTATCGCAAAAGATCTAGGAGTATGAGGTTTTAGATCAGGTTTTGGAGCATCAAGAGTTTTCTTAATCTCATTAAGAATATGAAGTCTTCCGTTTTTAGCCTGCTCCAAAGCTTTTTCAAGTATTTCATAGGACAAACCTTCAACTTTCATATCCATCTGACATGCCGTAATTCCCTGCTCGGTTCCAGTCACTTTAAAGTCCATATCACCAAGATGATCTTCGTCACCAAGAATATCAGAAAGAACTGCCCATCTGCCTGTTTTGTAATCAGAGATCAATCCCATAGCAATACCTGATACAGGTGCTTTAATTTGCACTCCGGCATCCATTAGAGCCAGAGTACCAGCACAAACAGTCGCCATTGAAGATGACCCATTAGATTCCAAAATATCAGAAACGATACGGATGGTGTAAGGATTTTCAGATTCCGGAGGTAATACCTTTTTCAAAGCTCTAAGAGCAAGGTTTCCATGCCCAACTTCCCTTCTTCCTGGTCCTCTGTTAGGTTTAACTTCACCTGTAGAAAATCCAGGGAAATTATAATGAAGCATAAACTTGTTGGTACCTGAAACCATTGCACTGTCGATCATTTGTTCGTCCAGCTTGGTCCCCAAGGTTGCAGTAGTGAGAGACTGAGTTTCTCCCCTAGTAAATATAGCCGAACCATGAGCTGAAGGAAGGTAATCTACTTCACTCCAAATTGGTCTAATTTCATCAAGCTTTCTATTATCTAACCTTAACCTCTCATCTAAAACCATGTTTCGTACAGCCTCTTTCTCTATATCATGGTAATATTTACTGATCAATTTTAGATCTTCAGTATGATCTTCGGGTAAAGACTCTACAAATGCCTTCTTAATAGCCTTAAAAGATTCACCTCTTACGGCTTTATTGGCATTTCCCTGTTTTGCAACAGCATATACTTTATCATAAAGTTCTTTGTGCATTCTTTCTTTAAGTTCTGCACTATTTACTTCATGGCAATACTCCCTCTTTTTTGTTTTACCAGCTTCAGCTTCAAGTTCTTTAAGAACTGTGCAATGGACTTTGATTGCATCGTGAGCAATTTTTAAAGCCTCCAGCATGACCGATTCGGACACTTCGTTCATTTCTCCTTCCACCATAACAATATTGTCATAAGAAGCGCCTACAATAAGATCCAGTTCGGCCCCTGCCATTTGAGCAGGAGTTGGATTAATCAAAAATTTCCCTTCTTTTCTTATAACTCTAACTTCAGAAATAGGACCGTTGAAAGGAATATCTGAAACTGCCATAGCGGCAGAAGCTGCTAGAGCGGCAAGACAATCCGGCAACGCCTCCTTGTCAGCTGAAATTAGGCTAATGTTAACCTGAGTGTCAGCATGATAATCATCGGGAAACAGTGGTCTCATGGCTCTGTCTACTAGCCTTGAGATCAAAACTTCCATATCACTCAGTTTTCCTTCCCTCTTTAAAAAGCCTCCTGGGATTTTCCCTGCAGAAGCAAATTTCTCCTGATAATCAACTGATAAAGGCATAAAATCTACACCTTCTTTTACCTCTATAGCAGAAACTACAGTAGCAAGAAGCATCGTATCTCCCAATCTCACTACCACAGAACCATCTGCCTGTTTTGCCAATTTTCCTGTTTCTATGGAAATAACTCTTCCGTCTTCTAAAGGAATATTTTTCCTAATTACGTTTAACGACATCTTTAATTTTATAAAACTCTTGTGAATTAAAAATCAGATTTGGTTGACATTAAAAATAGCGAAGCAAATAACAAAAAGAGGGAATTCGACCGAATCCCCTCAATTTTTTATTTTCTCAAATTGTGCTCAGCGATTATTGCCCTGTAACGATCAATATCAACTTTTTGCAAATAATCCAAAATTCTTCTTCTTTTACCAACAAGCTTTAACAGTCCTAATCTTGTAGAAAAGTCTTTTGGATGAGTTTTCAAGTGCCCTGTCAAATAATTGATTCTATGAGTGAAAAGAGCAATTTGAGATTCAGATGAACCAGTATCCTTAGCAGATTTTTCTTTGCTGTTTTGTTTAAAGATCTCCTGTTTTTTTTCTGTGCTTAAATACATGCCTTTTTATTTGTCTACTTATTATTCCGATTTAATAAACCGCAAAGATATAAAACTACATTTTAATATACAAACATATTATTGAATATTAAATTTCAATCTACTTCTTCTTAAAAATCTTTTTAAACCCTGAAATTAAGGGAGTATAGATATCAGTTTCAAACAATCTTGAATCTTTTCTTGCTTTATACCAAAAGAACAGCCCAACTGGAAATAGCATAAAATTGGCCCACCACATACCTATCGGCACCTCTACGAGACTTTCTTTTGCCCACTTCTCTCCCATTATCGATAGGACGTAAAAAAGTATAAAGAAAATAATGGAAATTAGCACTGGAATTCCGAATCCTCCTTTTTTTATGATAGCTCCAAGCGGAGCGCCTATAAGGAACATGATAATGCATGCCAGGGATTGCGTATATTTCCTGTACTTTTCGATTTCAAATATGTTAGAATCTTTTGTTAGATGATATAGCCTTTCTACATGGGTTGAAGTAAATGCTTTGATGCTTCTTGCTTGATTAACAGCTCGATTTAGTATCTGTTGTTTATTTGCCTTTACCAAAGAATCGTTTACATTAATTGCTTGGGCTTTTGATACATTCCTTGCAACACTGTCTTGTCTGGTGTGAAAACTATAGTAAGGTTTAACATTTCCCTCCAAGCTTTTTTCTATATTCTTTTTTTCATTTCGAAGTGAATCAGAGGTCTTTTGCAGTTCAGACACATTCAACATCAGCTTATTAGTAGCAAATAATTCCTCCTTTGTCCTGTTTAGCTCAAAGGATTCCAGACTAAATACCATTTTACTCTTCTTGAACTCATTTCTTAAAAAAGTATAGCCCTGGGGACGTTCGTTATCCTGTGTTTCTGAAAAGTTTTTGCCATTAAATAATTCAAGAATCAGGTACTTGTCATTATAAGCCATGTACATTTTTCCCGAATCTGCAATAATCAGGTCTGTATTACCTTTTCCCTGACTATGATCATAAATCATAAGGTTTTTAAGCGTCCGGCCATCAGGAAACTTTTTACTTACCTTTATGCTATAACCTGGCAATCCATTATAAAAAGCACCTTCTTTGAAGTCCAACGCAGGCTTCTTCTGTCGGATATCATATAGGAGACTATAAGCTTTTAAATTTGCTTTGGGTACAATATTATTATTAAAAAAGAAAGCAACTACTGACAACAGAATTACTATAAATCCTATTGGTAAAAGTGCTCTGGTAAGTGAAATGCCTGCACTTTTTATAGCTGTGAGTTCAAAATGTTCTCCCAGGTTTCCGAATGTCATTAAAGAAGAGAGCAATATAGCTAACGGCAATGCTACCGGTACCATATTCAAACTAAAATAAAATATCAGCTCGGCAAAAACACTAAACCCAAGATCTTTACCTACAAAATCCTCCAGGTATTTAAGAAGATACTGTGTAAGTAATATAAAGACTACAACTACAAATGTTAAAAAAAAAGGGCCTAAAAAAGCCGTAAGTATCAATTTATCCAGCTTCTTCATTAAGAAACTATTTTTTAAAGTATTATTAAATTATCGATTATTAAAAATCGGGGCAAAACTACTATTTATATATTTTCCTGACGACTTTTTTTTCATTATTATTTGAAAAAAAGCCTAAATAAATTCCCTCATTAAGTTTTTCGGTTAAACAAATCAGATTAACCTCTAGTTCTTCTGGATAGATATACTCTCTAGTAATTAATTGTCCATCAATAGAATACAATTCAAACTTACCTAAACCACTATCCAATCTCCCTTCTTTTTCCAGGAACTTTACACCTTTTAGAGCACTATCAAAATAAACTCTGTAATAAACTGAGTTTTGAATATTATGATCTAAGATCCGAATCTCATTTCTTTCTACTGAGAAATCATTAATTCCCAACTCAATCCGTTCGAAATAATAACCGTCTGAGGACCTTTCAATTTCCAGAGAAGCTGGATAAGAATCTATACCTGTCGTTTGAATTGTAATAATTGCATCTTTACCAGACTGTTCCACTTCAAAACTTATAATATTAATGGGCAAAACAGAGTAACTACATTCAGATGCCTGTGTTATTCTTGAAGAAGAATAATCCCAGCATGAAGGATTAGCGATGTTTCCAAGCAATTTCTCTTTATCCTTTACTATATAAGAGCAGTTGAATGACGCATTGGTATTCCCTTTCAGACTAATAGCTGTTTTTCCAATTTCCAATCCAGGAGGTAATGCTGAAGAATTAGTTGTTATGGCATCGTCCTGCCATTTATCTTCTAGATTATTCAGGCCGAAAAGAAAAACTGGAGTTGTATAACTGCCCTGAAATGCGAGAATCTGATCTCCTTCTTTAGACAATCCGAAAAAACCATTTACTCCAGTGGTTGTAAAACCATTTTCATTTCTCTTATCAAAACTGAAAGAGACTATATACCCTTTGCTTAAACCACCAACCGGAACGGTATATTGAATTAACCCCTCGCTCTCTCTGAATGCACCAGAAACAGACCAGCCACAATCGGTAAAATAAATCACTTCACCTTCTGGAATATCTGTTAATAAAAGAAAAGAAAAACCATCAGGATCAGTGGCGTTGTATTCGACAATTGCAATATCACCAGGGGTGAGTAAAGCAAATACCCTATCAGGTATTGATAGGCCAACAAAAATTATTGACCAAAATAAAAATCTTGTTTCCATAGTATAGCTTGGTTGAAGTCACGAATGTAATACACAACACACTACAAACCAAATATTTAAAACTATAACCAAATTTATGCTTTCATTATAAATAATTAGTCATCTTAAAAGCGGTAAACATTTTCCTTATTTTCTTATATTTGGAATATCTATCAAATCATGAGTATTAGTATATGAAAAGGAGTTTACTTGCCTCAGTATGTCTGTTATTGTACATATTCTTTGCCAATGAAGGATTTGCGCAATGCTCACTTGAACCTTATACAATTGTAAATCAGTGTCCTGGCCAACAGCCTCAGGTAAAAATAAATGCTACACCGACAGCCAATACCGACTTCTTCTGGTTTGATTTGACTCCAACTGTGAATGATACACTTAAACTTGGGAATGGTTATGAAATGACATATCCTGGACCATTAGGGGCATCAGAAACGTTTTATTTCCAAAAGCAAGTCAAAAATTCGGGTGGACCAACTGCACCCACAAATGTTGGAAGTATGGGAGGCGTGAATGATAACACAATCCCTTTTTCATTACCTTATACCACAACAACTGATTTCAGACTAAATTCATTGACAATAGCAGTCAAAATGTATAGTGCCTGCAGTGCGACCGATGAGTTTAGTTTTAAAGTAGCTGCTGGTGGTAGTTATTCTCAATGGTATTATGCTAAATGTTCCGAATTGAAACCAACTAGTGATAATACTATCTTCCTTGTAACAATTCCTGTTATGAAAACACCCTCTGAACAAGGAATTACGGCTGGTGCAGGATCTGGAACAATAAGAGTAATTACAACGGATGGAACAGAAAAACTTGGAAGCAAGCAGGTTAGCGGCTTTGAATGGTTTAGTAATGCTGCACCTATTTCATCTACTTATACTATAGGTGGAACTACTACAGTAAATTATGGAACATCAGCAAAAACTATATCTGGCCAAACGAACAAAGTGCCCGGGATTTTTGATCTAAACATTACAACCCTTTGCCCTGCTGAAGCAATTACAATCACTCCTAATTCAACAGGTTGCTGTGTGCCTGCCAATGTAACCCAACCCGCTGTCAAGAGTAGTACAGGTTCCAATATTGTTACTTCAATTCCACCCAATATTACATTGTCTACACCCCTGCAGACTGGGTTTTATTACAAATGGTATAAAGATGGACTTCCTTTGGGAGCATCTTTTGAAGGCACAGGAAAGAACTCCATAACAGTTTCAGCATTTGGAAAATATACCGTTGAGGTGGCAGAAGGCAGTACCCATATCTCCAAAACAAGTTGTATAAAAAACGACCAAATGTGGATTCAAAAAAGAATATTATTTGCTGAGGCTGATAAAACATCCCCTGTTTGTCTTGGCGAAACAGTAAACCTGCTTGCAAAGGGTGCTACAGGTCCTGTTACCTGGGGACCACCTGTGACTAATCTTAGCAGTACAACTTCTCCTACTCCTACATGGAGCCCAACCGCTACCGGAACTTACAAGATTCCTGTTGTAGGAGAAGTTCCAGTGGGAAACCAAATTATAAATGGTGATTTTGAATTAGGCAATGTACAGATAAATCCAAGTGCCTATTACATATTTAAAGATCCATCAGGAGCTACTTCTACTACGCCAAATTATGCAATCGGATACCCGGCACGAAAAGCTCTTACGATAGGTGTGGGAAACTACACAATAAATAATTACGTCTTTTGGCCAGGTTTTCAGGCTTGGTTGCCCATTGAAGACCACACTACAGGTACCGGAAAGTTTTTGTATGTTGATTCCAAAGAAGGACCTATACCTGGCCAAAACAAATACCTTTGGAGCCAGGATGTAATTGTGGAGCCTAATACCAATTACGAATTTGCTGCATGGGTCACCAATTTTAACGCAGAAGGAGACGCTGGTTATGTGATTCCTCCGGGAGTAACAGGAATAAATAATAATGCAACCAATGTTGCAAGTAATCCATTGCCTCAAATAATGCTTTATATTAACGATGTTCCTGCATTTGCATCTACTCCTGTTTTAAGTGCAACAGTGGGTTTATGGCAAAAAATCAGTACCGTCTGGAACTCTGGCTCCAACAGTGGAAATGTCAAACTTAAACTTTCTGAAATATTCCAGGGAAGTGCAACGGGAGGACATGATTTTGCTCTAGACGACATATCGTTCGGGGCTCCGGGCACTCAGAAAGATACAATTACGATCACAATCAAAGACTGTTTTGATATATCAGCAACAGTAAGTGCCTGCACCGGTGATTCGGTAACGTTAAATGCGACGACGAACGGAATATTCCAGTACTGGAGAAATACAACATTGGGTACACCCGGAACTACTAATGCTATTAAGAGCCCAACAAATATTATCACAAAAGCAAAATCGGAGACATCCAAAAGTACACAGTTTACAGCTTCTGCCAAATTCATTTTCAGCAACCAAATTGTAAATGGTGATTTTTCTCAGGGAAATACAGGTTTCTCAACAACCTATACTGCTGCCAATGCAACTTCAGCAATGAATCCGGGTAATTATGCTGTAGGACCAGTACCAACTACTTCTCCTGTATTTTACAAGAGCGTCAACGACCATACGACAGGGACAGCAACACCGAATTATTTTATGGGTGATTCCAGGTATGATGCCACTAGAATAGTAGCATACAGAGCCTCTGTATATGTAACAAATGGAAAGGAATTTGGATTTTCAGGATGGTTTACTAATGCCTTAAATGAATTCACAAAAGCAAGCCCGGATACTTCTGCCAGTGCCATTTACCCTAATGGGGCAAAAACTACAAAACTTGCCTTATATATAAACAATCAATTCGTACAATACATAAAATTGCCTCTTGATAACAATTGGCATAACATAACAGCTACATGGACGGCAAATACAACAGGACCTGTTGATCTCGAATTGAGAAGTGTAAACCAGCCGGCAAATAACCTTCCTAATGCTTTTGCAATGGATGACCTGAGTTTTGGAGCTGTCTATTCTGTTACTAAGACAGTTGATGTTAACAGTGTCAACTGCGTACTTCCTGTTCAGTTGTTGAGCTTTAATATTTCCGAAAATAATGGTGTGGCTTTGTTAAGCTGGCAAACTGCAACTGAAAGAGATGCTTCTCATTTTATTATTCAGAAATCATATGATGGAATAAATTATGAAGATTTAGGCAGTGTCAAAGCCGGAGGTAATTCCAACTCTGTACTTTCATATTCTTTTACAGATTTAATCTCTTCTCAAGGTTTAGTTTATTATAGACTAAAACAAGTGGACTACAACGGGGATTTCTACTTCTCTCCAGTAAGAAGCATTAATCATCATTCTGATCATTCTCTTAAAATATATCCAAATCCAACTGAAAATAGTTTCAATATCCAGTTCAATAATCCTTCCGACAACCGAGGTTTATTAAACGTTTATTCTATCTCAGGATCATTAATTGAAGGTGGAATATCGATCTCAGGAAACGGTAAATTAACATTTGGAGAATCATTACCTAGTGGTGTTTATATTCTGGAGCTAACTATAGGAGATACTATAGAAAGATATAAGTTAATTAAAAACAGATAAAAGTATCTTAAATAAAAAAACCGGTTTTTAAACCGGTTTTTTTATTATAAAACATATTAAAATTTTAGCTTAGAAAGCTTCATTTATATTTAACTTTGCAAGGATCTTTCCATGATTATTGCTAGTTTTTTTTTATCATAAATCCCTCAAAGTCATACCTCTGAAGATGCATAATAGCAAGGCTTCCAAAGAACTTTAATCAATCCATTTTAAGCTTTCCAATAACATTAGCTTCTGAATTTTATAATAATTCAATAACCAACACTTGATAATTCCTTTCCTGAATTCAAAATCCTGGTTCATAATTTTGAGCATTACTTAACCTTCTTAATCTCACATTATGAAAAAACCATTTATCGCACTCTCAATGGCATTCATGTTTACCAGCATTGCCTCCAAAGCACAGGTAGCAACCAACATGGTACTTGATATTGAAAATGGTTCTACTGGGTCATCTCCATCATCAATTGTTAACATTAATGGAACAGTATATTTCATGGTGAATAACAACACTGAGCTATGGAAAAGTAACGGAACTGCCAATGGCACTGTTATGTTAAAAAATGGATTTACCCCTACTATTGACGCTCCAAAGCTTGTTAATTTCAAAGGTACCTTGCTTTTTTACTGCAGCCACTAGTGACAAAGGTATCGAACTATGGAAAAGCAACGGAACCAAAAACGGAACTGTTCTTTTGAAAGATATCAATTCAGGTATTGCTTCTTCTGAACCAACAGATATAAAAGTAATAGAGAATTTAGTTTATTTTTCTGCCTATAAAAGTGCTATCAGTCGTGAATTATGGATTACTGACGGCACACCAAATGGAACTAAATTATTAAAAGATATCAACGAAGGATCAGGATCTTCAAGACCAACTGGCTTTACTCTTATCGGTGATAAAGTTTATTTCAAGGCCACAACAAAAGACGAAGGAACTGAGCTATGGAGATCAGACGGGACAAGTGCAGGAACAGTGCTCGTTATCGATATAAATCCTGGTATTGCTTCTTCTAATCCTTCAGTATTAAAATTTTCATTCGGAGATTTATACTTTACTGCAAATGACGGAACTCATGGAAATGAACTTTGGAAAATGGATGCTATTACAGAAGTTTCATCACTAGTAATAGACATCAATCCAGGTGCAGCCTCTTCAGATCCAGCATATTTTGTTAAACTTAATCAGGTAATGTATTTCAGAGCGAATGATGGTGTAAATGGATCTGAGCTTTGGAAAACAAATGGCAATGCTGCAGGAACAGTATTAGTAAAAGACATCAATCCTGGAAATGCTTCCTCAACACCTGACCAGATGAAAGTTTGGGGTGATACAATTTATTTCAGAGCTACAACTCCTGATTTCGGAACAGAACTTTGGAAATCAAATGGTACTAGTGCTGGAACAACTTTGTTAAAAGATATCAATCCAGGTATAGCTTCAAGTACACCTTCTTTCTTAACTATCTTTAATAATGCATTATACTTCAGAGCTGAGACTGCAGTTCAAGGTGCTGAAATATGGACTAGCAATGGAAATGCAGAAGGTACTTTGCTTCTTGATGATATCAGCCAAGGCGCAGGTTCATCAAATCCTCAAGATTTTGTTGTATCCAACGATGATCTATTCTTCTCTGCAACTAATCCAGATTTCGGAAGAGAACTTTGGAGTGTTAAAGTATTGTCTTCTGCAAGAACGTCAGCTAATACAACTCCTGTTGAAACAATTAGCGCAGTGTTGGCTCCAAACATTTTAAATAATGGAAGCGAAGTTAATATCATCTTCAACGAAGATGCTTCTGCTGCTAAAGTAGATATTCTGGACATTACAGGTAATATAGTAAATTCATTCGAGACAACATCTGGAACATTCCAGTTTAATGGTAACAATCTTAACAGTGGATTGTATGTTTACCAGATTAAAACTAATGGAAATATAATTGGAAAAGGAAAGCTTGTAATAGCTCAATAAGCCTTTTCAAAAATACCTAAATGTAACAGGTAAGACCTGATAACAGGTGATAAATGATATTAAAAAAGCGGATACTATAAACACTTCGATTCAGAAGTAATTTAACATTTACCTTCAGGACTACCTGTTACATTTATTAATTTCCAAGAAATAATTAAACTTCAATTTTATTGACTTTTGCATTAAAATATTTTATTCCAAAAATTATAATCAGTATAAAAAATAAGCCTGCTGCAATAGGTAGATTATAGCTTAAAATAATAATACAAGCAAATGATATCAATAAAGCTATTAATGCAAACATTGTAGATTTTGTTTTATTAAAATCATTATGAGTATAATTTAGGTTAGATTCAACACTCTTTCCTTCCAGAATTGACTGAGAATTACTTTCTCCGAGAGACCGAAGTCTTAAAAGGCTGAGACTGATTGCGAAATACATACTCACAGCTCCTAATACTGATAACTCAATAAGAAATGAAGTCTGACTTCCCCAAACTGCTATCAGACAAATACAATAAATTAATACTGTTGCTAAAAGACGTTTTTGTTTATCCTTAAGTGAAGTGCCTTTAAAAAAGTGTTCTAATTGCATGGTTGCTGCAAGTGAAACGCCCTGAAGAGAAGCTATCAGACCAAACAAGCCTATAAATGTAAACACCTTTACTAATCCTGAATTGGGAGGGATAATCATTGAAAGTGAAGCTGGCATGGGATGACTATCTTTACTTATAATAGACCAGGATTCATCAGACCAGCGTACTCCTGCCCCTGCCAGGAGAAGAATTAAAACTGCTAAAACAAGTAAGGTCCAGAAGGACATAAAATATCCTAATGAAATATGTTTCCTGAAATTGTCTTGACGAACTTTACTTGTAAATAAGGAAAGGCCCTCTATTGCCAAAAACATCCATATAGCAAAGGGTAATGCCCTGCTGATAGAAAGTAGATTTGCACTTCCATAATTATTTTTTATAAGATTGGAAATATTAAAATACGGAATAACACCGAACTGATATATCATTAACTCAACTAAAGCAAGCATAGTTAGAATAACAGCAAAAAGCACACTGAGGCTTAAATCAAAAAGATTTATCAAACAGAAAAATGTCAGGAAGCAAGTAGCGATATAAGGCGAATGATCAAGGTTATTATTCAGAAATCCTAAATACTCTCCTATTGAATTAGCAATTGCAGGGGTAGCGAATAAAAATTCTATAAGCAAGGCCAGTGAGATGAATTCTCCCCAGGATTTTCCAAAAGCATTTTTAACATAAATATGTGGGCCGACTGCCATAGGATAAACACAGGCGAGTTCGACCAGACAATTCACCAGAGCAAAATACAAAAGCGCTGAAATAGAGAACGGAATAAGAAAGATATATGGACCGGTATAACTCCATCCAATATTCCATCCAAATGACTCTCCTGATATTACAAGACTAACGCCAATTGCCCATAGAGAAAAAGCTCCAATTTTACCTTTCCCATGAGATTCTTTATTGCCAACTCTCCCCATAATAATATTCAGTGATTAAAACTGCATTTATTATTTATCTGATTTTACTCTAATTATTCATGTCCAACAAACAACTTTTCAACAGAAGTATAGTTCATTTCAGTATTGATAATATGAGCTATATACAAACCTCTGGGCCAATCATGAGTTGTTATTGAGGACAAAGTCCCATAAAACATTTTCTTCCCAGAACTGTCAAAAATTGATATTTGATATTTATTGCCGTCTAAGATGTGTAGTAAATTATTGACAGGACCAGAGATTATATTCTTATTAGTTTTAGTTGCGGATAAGCCTGTCAATAATTCCAGAAGGCTTATTTTAAAAAGACTTGCGGATAATACAGAAGAGGTTTCATTGCTCAAGTAATAATGATTTCCACTTTGGCATATCCCTTCAATCTGAATGCCAGTTGCATTATTAATGGAAAATCTCTGCAACAAGTCTGCATTGCCTTTATCAAAATAAACTGTGCATAAAAAATCTTCTGAAAAAGCTGAAAAAGTATAACCTGCCAGTACGAGACTTTTATCATTGGCATTATATGTTGCACAAGTAACGAGTCCATTTACATTAAGGCTATCTATCTTAATAGCCTGATAATTGCCGGGTGCAGAAGGTAATTTGTAAATATTTGTTTTGAAATTTCCCCAATTTTTAGTGAATACATAAATATTACTTTCTCCAACTATAAATGATTCGGCGTCAAAATTAGTTGAATAAAGTGAGGATGAAAAAGTCTTCTGATCATTATAAGAAAAACTGATTGTGTCTGCAAGCAGGTTTTCCGAAAACAATAGTTGTTCTCTGGAAACCCTGTATATTCTTAAGTTTTTACGATCACCTTTATTATTTCCAAAATCACCAATGTAAATAAAATTGTCATCTGAGCTAAGATCTTCCCAATCAATATTGGAAGCATTAGCCACGATAATTTTTCTCTTCACAGCTCCCGAAAGGGTATCAAGCTCATATAATTCAGCTTTATTTCCTGAATCATTGTGAGTAAATATTCTTCCATCTATATTCAATAGCCCGGAAGTTTCGGAAACTTCCGGGCCTAGTGAAGCTATCTTGGTTAATGAAATCGTTTGTGCTTTAAGATGAGCTGGAGATAATGCAGACAATACAAATAATGCGAAATAAAAAATGCCGAAGTTTCTCATAATCCTAAGATAATGATTTCTCCGGCAAATAAATAGAAACTGATCAATAACAGGAAATCGGGATTCCTGAAAATAATTTTATAATACTTCTGCCCTTGACGTTCTTTTTTTAATATAAAAAAGAATTGGAAAAATGCAGACCAATTAAAAAAACTTCATAATTGGTTCGGATTTATTTCACTTAATAATTATTTAACTTAATAGACTATGATTTTCTTTACATATACTGCGTTAGTTGTATAAAACCTTGCAAAGTATATTCCACTTTCAACACCGTCTATTGAAATCTCTGAAGGACTTGATGAATCGAGCATCTGAATTATTTTTCCAGTTGCGTCTGATATTTCCATATGGTCGAAAGACTTTGATAAAAATTTCACAAAGAACTTACCATTATTAGGGTTGGGAAATATCTGCCATTGTGGAACATTGTTTTCAATTTGAATAACAGAACTGAGCATAAACATGCCATTGACATCAACCTGTTTAATTCTGTAATAATATACATTCTCATTAACTTCAATATCTGAAAAATAATATTCACTTATAGAAGAAGTATTGCCACTGCCCTTAACGACTCCAACTGCTTCAAACTCCCTGCCGTTAATGCTCCTTTCAATTATAAAACGATCGTTGTTAATTTCATTCAAAGTAGACCAGGAAAGAACGTTTCTTCCATTTTCATGTTGTCCCTTAAATGACAGGAAGGTAACTGGCAGTATACTGAACGAGTAGCTTATCTCATAAATCTCTTGACAATTACCTGAGGTAGCGTAATCGCGAACAGCATAAAACTTAAGTCCTGCTGGTGATGCATCAAATGTCTCCCCTGTTTTTAGTCTATTGTAAAACTCATCTCTTAAATCATAATCCATTATATCCGCAGTATTTACACCTGCATTAATTAAAGCTAACCTTAAATGTTTGATAACTTCTTCAGTCATATATGCTGATGCATCAAAAGGTCCAAGTTTCTTCACCAGTGAATTACCAAGCTGGGTATCAAATATCAACACTTTTGTCTCTGATCCTATACCACAATCGTTTGCATTGCTTTTACTTTGCAACACCCCTGAACTTATTGTTTTATAATCAATGTACGCGGTATTGGTAATTGATCTTTTACATTGTACATCCCATAAATTTAAATCTGATGCATAGTCTTTTACACGTACTTTAAAGCTTATATCTATTGAATCACCTGATTTAATACTTTGAGTCACAGAAATCCTTAACCTATTACCTGCAGAAGATAATAAGCTGACTCCTGCAGGGCTTGTTGCTATCCCATTTACATAAGATGTTGACAAAAGTGATCCTACAATAAAGTCAGTAGCTATATCAAGGGTATCATAAATAATATCTCCACCTAAAGATTTGTCGTTACCTTCATTTTTGATTCTTAACAAATAGGTGATATCAGTACTCAAACCCGTTGAATTTTTGTCAGCTGATTTAGCCATTGTAAGCTTTGGTTGCAAACGTTCTATTGCAATATAGGCAAGAAAGGGATTCGTTCCCCCCTGAGGTCCTGCATTTACTGTTAGAGTGGCCTGAGTAGCACCTGGGGCAACTGCTCCATCCGGCAGTTTGATGTGATGAGCATCTAATCCTAATGTATTGGGGTTTGATGGCAATCTTATTATTTCATTTCCATTCTTCCCATTTTTTTCACTATAGCTGCTGATATGAGAACTTGATATACCATCATATACAGAAGCCCAGTTGGCATCAAACAATGGGTTATTGCACGCATCTTTATTGTCAGAGCCATTACTGTTCGCAGGATACCCGTTATCAGTCCATAGTTTATATAAAGGCTGATCTGTTTTATATGGGTTAATATCAAAATTAGTACCACCGCTATTGGTTTGAAAGCCAAGGCCTTCAGGGGCTACCTTACCTATCTGAGCGGCAAGATTTTCACCATCCAGAACGGCAAAGCCAACATAAGATTTAAAATTATTTGTAGCAGGAGCCTGTAATCCTGATAAAACAAAGTTTTGAGAATCACCTTTATCAACACTCTGTAATCCATCCCACAATGATATTAATCTCGGTGGACTTAAAGGTGATCTGAAAACAACAGTCAAGACCCACCCGCTGCATGAGCCTCCAGAACTTTCATTTGGATAAGACTGAATATTTCCAACCCAAAACTGTCCGCTTCCCACACCCTGTACAAGATTAGTAACATCTGCTACGCATAAGTATCTTTTTGCATCAATCCTCACATTTGGTGCAGAAGCTGTAACATTTACATAATTACCACCTGGAATTTTGAATTTAACTGTAGGATAAGTCGATGAGTTTGTTTGAAAGACATCACCTGATCCGTTATAACTTTTAGTTGGCGTATATAATGTTATATTATCATTAGATCCTTTCAAACTTCCGGTCCAATAAAGGTATGCGGCTTCAATCTCTGAACAAGGAGACATTTCAAGTTCTGCCATAGAAGAACTATAAGTCGTGAGATCGTTATCGTAATCAGCATAGGTCATGCTGACAAATACATCAGGCAATTTAGAAGGACTTCCATATCTTACAGGGCATGAAGTAGTAGGGCTTTGTGTAGGCAAGCCAACCGTACAAGGAGCGTTTATATCAGGGCATTGAACCGCTTGCTTTGTAAGGCCGGACAATTTAACAAATGGAGTACCTTCTTTATATGCATTATTAATATCCAACCTTTTGCCGGACATTAACATTGTTGAATGTTTTATAACACTGTCTGCCTTGATTTTACTTAAAGCTGCCTGAGTAGGATCCAGGTATACAGCTTCAAGGTTGGGAGCTGCTATCATTTTTATATCATATGGACCATCCCATGTTTTCCTTTGAATAAAAGGAAACTGTGAATAGGCTTTGAACTGAACAATGACATTTATTATCAAAGTCAGAGTCAAAAACAATAAAGAATTACCTGGCAAAATTCTTTTCATAAATATGCGGTTGTATTTAAAAATTAATCCTTTGGCACATTCAGCTATAAATCAATCGAATGCGCTTGAATACTCAATAAATACAATCCTGATTTGTGCAGGTAACGAATTTTAAAAAAATAATCAGAAAAATTTTAAATGACTGCAGAGCATATGATTGTCCTACTCTACAGTCATTCATTACTATCCAATATTGTCCAGTAAATATATATCTTCTTCAGTAAGCTTAATGGACCCTGCCTTGTAATTTTCTTCCAGGTGTTTAACTTTTGATGTTCCCGGTATCAGCAATATATTTGGTGAATGCTGAAGCAACCATGCAAGAGCTATCTGGTGTGCACTGGCATTATATTTAGCTCCAATTTTATTTAACTCTTCTAATGTATTAACACTCCCGGCATTTAGAGGATACCATGGAATAAAAGCAATGTTATTTTGTTGACAATATTTTAATTCATTTTCCCACTTACGATTGTCTACACTATATTTATTTTGAACTGAAACAATCTTTACATGCTGTTGAGCCTTCTTTATTTCCTCGAGATTGACTTCTGACAAACCAATATGTCTGATTAGTCCTTCATTCTGAGCATTCTTTAGAAATTTCAAACTTTCTTCAAAAGGCACAGAGGGATCAATTCTGTGAAGTTGATATAGATCTATTTTATCAAGCTTCAACCGCTTCAAGCTCCCTTCCAATGCTCTTTTCAGGTGATCCGGATGAGAATTAACGGGCCATTGATTAGGACCAGTTCTGGTTAAGCCCCCCTTGGTTGCAATAATTAAGTCCTTTGGGTATGGGAATAATGCTTCTGCAATTAACTCCTCCGATACATTTGGGCCATAACTATCTGCTGTATCTATAAAATTGATACCTAATTCAACGGATCTCTTTAAAACCTTTATCGCTTCATTTTTATCAGCCGGAGGGCCCCAAATTCCTTCACCAGTAATCCTCATGGCACCAAAGCCCATCCTATTGATAGACAGATCTCCTCCTATGGAGAAAGTAGAATTTAAATTAGAAGTCATATTTTTATTATTTCAATTAAGATTCCTTATCAGTATTCTGATTCAATAAAGATTATTAAACTTAAAGACCAACAAAAAACTAGCGGTCAGGTTTAAAATTATCATAAATCAAAATGTGTGAAATATCTGATAGCATTGCTGATCTTGGTTTGGGAGTTGCTTATAATTCCCGATAATTTATCTGCACAGCAGCTATCCAAAGATTCTCTCAATAAACTTATAGATCAAGCGCCATCTTTCACAATTTATAAGGAGAATTATTTAATAAGTGGAGTACCGTTTAATGAGAAGCCGACTAAATATAATTCTGATATCAAGTTTCAAATAAGCTTTAAGCAAAGGCTTACCAAAACTACCCTTCCATTTAAAACCTATTTATTTCTTATTTATACTCAAAAGACTTTCTGGGAAGTATTTAGAAAATCAAGTCCTTTTGGGGACTCCAACTATAATCCTGGTTTCGGATTGGGCAAGTTTCTCTTCAAAGATAACATACAATATGCTTTGTTATCATTGTCTGCAGAACATGAATCAAATGGGAAAGATAGTATTTATTCCAGAAGCTGGAATTTTATTTCCTTAAATTATATGATGTTCTTTAAAGATAAAAGAATATGGATAAGAACATGGTATCCCTTTGGATACGGAGATAATGCAAGTCTTTTGGACTATATTGGTTATGGAGAATTAAATTTCTATTGGAATTTTAGACAGCAAAGATTAAAGCTTAATATAATAGCAAGGAAAGGTGCATCAACTGATTTAAAAGGTAGCATTCAGGTAGGTCTGTTTTACAGGCTATTTAAATTTTCTAATCAGTACTTATATCTTCAGATATATGAAGGATATGCAGAAAATCTTCTTTACTATAATGTGCGAACCAGTAAAATCAGGCTTGGGTGGGCAATCACTCCATCCAAGTTAATCATTGACTGATCGCTTTCTTGTCGAGAAAAACACAGTTAGCAGTTATTCCTTCAAAAGAAGGACCTACTTTGTTACTATAAGTGATTTATGATAAATCTTTCCTTGAATTAATGCCTCTATCCAATAAACTCCTGCATCCAGAGTAGAAACATCAAAGAAATATTTACCATCACTATTTCTAATAAACAAAGCATCAATGTTGCTACCCAAAATATTTCTTACTTTAAACGTCGGAGTTTCTACTTTTAACATCTCAGATTCAATCGTCACATACGAAGATGCAGGGTTTGGAAATACCACCAAATCCTGGATAGAGACTTGATTAGTACTACCTAACACAAGTGGATCTGTAATTGTAATAGTAAATGAAAACTCAACATTTTCACTACCATTTGACGCCTTTACTTTTATCACATCTGATTTAGTGACTGTGTAGTCGTAAGGATTTACTACATACAGCTGGTTGCCAATAAGTATTAAATTAGGATTTTCTGCTATACTAAAACTAGCTTCAGGTAAAGTAGTACTTAATGTCCCCAGTAATCCTGCTGCATATCCTTCAATACTTGAATTGCTGAGAGCGATTGAATAAATTTCTTCCTGAACAGTAATGGCATTAAGAACTCCTACCGACAATGAATCTCCTGCATTGACTTTAACTGAAATGATTCCTGAAGCATCCGGAGCTACATTGTTCCAAACCAAAAAAGATGATATATCAGGTGAATAAAACTGCTTTTTTAAATTATCCTGAACAGAAACATCAACTATGCAGGAAGTACAATTGACAACGTACTTTCCATTCGAAAGAGTTTTAATTGTATATTTTTTAGATGCAGAAAGTCCTGATAATTGAATTACTCCAGTCTCTGTTATCTTAGAACTAAGAAAATTCTTTAATACTATATCCGGAACAACACCGGAATTATTGCCCGCAACCTTTCCGTCAGCCGTTCCTGAACTGTAGGTAAATCCTTCCGTTGCAGATTTAAAAACGGTTATGTTTACAGGTGAAGTAGTTTTGCCATCTTTGCAAATTAAAGGCTTGGAATTAGTGAATTTTGTAGCCGTTGAATTAGCGAATCTAAGAAGGTTGAACAAATTACCTTTGGTAGTATAAGTTTGAGTTAATCCTGTTGCGGTATGAACCAGATGAATCTGAACAATCTTATCATCGTAAGGTGTCTCAGGAACATCTGTAAATCTAATGGTATATGTTTCATCATAATATCCAACAGAATTATTTGCACGTACTACAACCTTTATTTCTTTATTGATTTCATAATCATAAGGGTTTATCAAAACCAGCAAACTATCATTCTGAATAACAAAATTCGAATTATCTACCACAGAATAAATTGCTTGAGGATAGGCATTATCTTCAAGCTTACCGACGACACCAATTGTATTCTCTTCAAAAACTGTGTTACCAGTAAGAAGGATATTATTGGCCGTACGAGGAATATTATTCTCAGGAATAAAGATGCTTTTTAAAGGAGTCCAGCTTGATACTTCAGGGCTGTTCTCATATCTTACCTGATAGTAATATTTATTTCCCGGAATGGCTTTTTTGTCTGTATAAGAAGTAATTGGGGCTCCTGAATATATATCTGTAAATTCACCGCCTTCTCTTTTTCTTCTTATCCTTAAAGTTTTTTCATTGGTTGCAAAATCATTCCAGCTTAGATTAACATAAATACCGGCTAAAGAAACTTCAAAATTCATAGGCTCTGTAGGAGGTTGAGCTATGTCTGTCCTTCTTATCTGGTCCATGTAATTGTATATATTTCCTAATGGGGGAAAAGATACAGGATCAGGATAAAGGGAATTGTTAGGAAAATCTGGTTGCAGGCCTTGTTGAGTTCCACCATTATATATATAATTCCAGATATTGTGGCTTGAACCTGAAAAAATTGTTACTCTCGTATCCGCATCTCTGCCAGGCTGATTTATAGCAGATGTATAATTCGAAGTGGCATTTCCTCTTGCATCATCATATCGCGTCATAGCCCAGAGAGCTGTTTTATTAAGCTCTCCCCAACTTGGACATACACTTGAATTTACTCTTGGTGCTAATGCTATGATTCCGGCAACAGGTATCTTTCCATCCACTTCAACCCTCATGGGAGCATCAGGAGCTCCATTAGAGATACCAGTTGTGAAGATTCTATTCCTGTCTATCCTTGAATCGCTGTAAATGTTTTCATTTATCCAATTAAAGGTTTCACTCCTTGTAACCGGATCCCAGCTATTCTTTGCTATTGGACAGACGATTATGTAATTAAATTCCTTTTTATTATAAACATCCTTCATTGGGCCGAAGGACCATATTTTTGCTGAAGTTCCGGTTTCTCCGGCCATTTCTCCCAATCCGCCAAACTGCACTATAACCGGCCATTTTAATTCCGGATTGGTATAATATTTTTCGGGATAATATACTCCCATATAAATCAGATTGCTGGTGCCATAATTAATCACCTTGAGTCTTAGATTTGTTGTATCGTTATAACCACTATATCCAGCCTTAGCAGGAATCGCTGCAACAGAAATAGTAAATGTTTTCTTAAAGGTATTTGTCCCGTCGTTTGCTTCGATAATAATACTATAAGTTGGTTTCCTCCTATATGTAAAAACCTCACGACCAAAAAGCGAATCGTTTCGGATCATAAAGCTATTGTTATCCGTCCCTCCTGTTGCCAATACAAAAGAATGTTTATCATTTGGATCTGTATCTGTAGCTGTTAGTTTTCCAACAAAAACGCCTGGGAAATTAAGTTCTGTAACACTAGTTGAACTTATTGTAATATTTGTTGGAGCTGCATTAATACCTTTAGGAAATAAAACCTTACCATTACAAGTGCCATTAAACTTAAAGCAGATTAAAAAGATAAAAGTCAAAATGAATTTTAAAATATTAACGTATGTATTCATAAACTTTAAAAGTTAAATTTTCACAAACTATGTATATCAATTCAGGGGAATATCTAAACAGTGTATAACACACCTTCCTAAGTGAAGACAGAAAAACATGAATTATAAGCAGCTCATATGTAAAATAATTCTGTAAGGAAATCTGCAGGATACAGATTTTCTATAAAAAAAATATTTATTATAAGACCAATTAAATTCTAATACTTCCGATAGTATCAGAGCCGAAATCTGCTAATTGATTAAAGTTCTGGCACCAAACTATATCATAGTATTATATACATTCACTATACTCTATTTAAATTTATTTTAACACTCCTCCTCTTCCCAGTATATACCATTTACCATCTTTCAGAAACTTTGATTGCCCGTTTTCCGCTTTGAATTCCTCGTATTCAGGCTTTACAAGTACTTTGCCGGTATTATCAAGAACGCCCCATTTGTTGCCCTTCCTGGCTGCCACCATGTTATTTCCGGCAAAGGTTAATTCATCATACTTATATTCAGGTTCATTCTTCAATGCTGTATTGAACAATCCAAATGCTTTGCCAGAATTCACAGCAAACAAAGTCCCAGCCAGTGGTAAAATTTTAGTTGCTTTTGCAGGAAGTAACTCTTCTCCCTTTTCATTAATAAGGCCGAACTTTTGTTTTTGTCCGAATATCGCTGGCCAATCTGCCATTAAAGGCTCTTCTTTTTTATTACTCAGATAATCAAACACAGGTTCAGTTACTACTTCTCCACTTGTTTTATACAAGCCATAAGCACCGTTCTTTTTCACTTTGAACAAAGGAGCAGCATAAGTAACAAAATCATAAACAGGGGCTAAGATCTCTTTTCCAGACTGATCATAAACTCCTGTCAAACCATTCTGTGTAACTTTAAAAATAAGTCTTACAGAGCAATAATCGAATTCAACACTATCAAATTTTGTAGGAACTATACTCTTACCTTTAGTATCAATAATTCCCCATTTACCGTTTTGCTTAACTTTAAAGAACCCACGATAAAGCTCTCCTGCCTCTTCGAATTCTCCCGGGAATGATTGAGATTTGGATGGCACATTAAAAAAAGAAACTTTACCATCTTTATAAGCTCTGGTAAATGAAACACTGTCGACAACACTTACTGAATCAAAGCCCGTCTCAAGCATTTTCACTAGTTGAGAAGTATATAAGTAGAATTTATCCTTTGGAGCAATTGCAAAATAATCGTATGAAAAATTTCTTCGAACCTTTGCATACTGAGGCTTTTGAATAAATTTACCGGCAAAGTCAATTATTCCATATAAGCCGCCTGACTTTACTACTGCCTTCCTGTTTTTAAATGCATATGCCTCTTCAAAAGCAGGAGCAATATATACTTTTCCTAATCTGTTAGAGTAGCCCCATTTGCCACCGGACTTCACAGGGATGTAGCCATCACCTAATTCACCTATTTCTTCATAATTAAGAGGTAATACTTCTTTACCAGTAATTGAGGCAAGTCCATACTTTCCACCTTTTTTAATTACAAGCAAGTCTTCATCCAATGCATAGATAGAATCATATTCAGCCTGAAGAAGAATTTTACCCAACTCACTGAATAAGCCCCAATGATTATTTTGTTTGTATAGAATTGTATGTTGAGCAATCTTTTTTACTTTTGAAATTTGTGCGGGAATAAGGTAGCCACAATTTACATGGTTGATAACTCCAAACAATTCAGTTTGCTGCACCAACGTAGCGTTTTCTGAGAGTACCTGAGCAATCTTAAATTGCGGTTTACATATAATATTACCTCTTTCCTCACCCACGAGTCCCCATAGATTATCTTTTTTAACCCAACTCAGATCGGTATCGGCAATAGGATTGATTTCAGAATACTGAAATTCTATCAGCACTTTCCCTCGTTCATCTACAAGTCCCCACAAACCTCCTTTCTTAGCCCATGCTTTGCCACTTCTGAAATTAGACATCATCTCAAATTGTGGGGGTATCAGAACATTTCCATCACAATCAATGACTCCATATACTAAGCCCTTCATTACAATTGCTTTATTGTCTCTGAAAGGAGAAACCTTAGTATAAATAGGAGTGATTCTCCATTCTCCAAAGAGTGTAACAAAACCATATTGTTTGTTTTCACTTTTCCTGGGGATAAGATCTTCAGGACAATTGCTTCCCTTTTGAGCCATAGCAGTATTAAATGCTATAGAAACAAAAAGGATAAGGAGTATTTTATTCAGTATTTTCATATCAAAATTTATTTACCGGGCTTTGCTTGTATAAGGATTATCCTTAATCCGAAAGCGCCAGGGTTTAAGTGCATCTTCTTTGGCATAAGCCACGCCTACTCGTGGACTGGCAATTATCTCATTTTTTTTAACAATCACTCCTCTATCTTCTACCCAGATTTCACATCCCGATAAGTCGGTTTCATTATGGTTGGCTGAAATCCCCAAAGCTACTGACAATGCGCCAGGACCAGCAGTGAGTTCCGGTTTCAACTTGGATTTCTTTCGCCTCTCAAGCATTGTTTCAATACCTTCAGAAGGTTCTACAGCCCTGATGAGCACAGCATGAGGAATATCAATCTTATTAGTAATAATATTGAACAAATAATGAATTCCGTAACACATATAAACATATGCGATGCCGCCTTCTTTGTAAAATGGTTCTGTTCGTTTGGTTTTCCTGTTGCCATAAGCATGAGAAGCCTTGTCTTCAGCCCCCATATATGCTTCTGTTTCAACTATCATCCCTGAAGTCTGTTTCCCATCTATACGGGTTACCAGATATTTCCCAAGCAGTTCCTTACTGATAGTTATTACATCTTCCCTTGTATAAAAAGCTTTATTCAGCTTCATTATTTAACAGGGAAAAATAAATAAGCAACAGCAATAGCTGCAATAACTCCAAAGAGATCAGCAATCAAACCCGCAGGAATTGAATATCTGGTCTTCTTTATCCCAACTGATCCGAAATAAACTGCAACAATGAAAAACGTAGTGTCTGCAGCTCCCTGAAAGATACAGGCTAACCTTCCGGCAAACGTATCAGCTTTCCCATTTGCCATAGCATCGATCATCATGGCTCTGGCACCACTTCCGCTAAGTGGTTTCATCAAAGCTGTCGGTAATGCCGGCACCCAGCTTGTATCAAGTCCAGTTAATCCAATAAGATAAGTTAACCCACCAACTAGATAATCCATGGCGCCACTCGCCCTGAATACAGCAATACCAACAAGAATACCTACCAGATATGGAATAATTCTTACAACTACATCAAAGCCTTCTTTGGCGCCTTCAACAAATGCTTCGAATACATTTATCCTTCTCTTTAAACCCAAGAATATAAACGATGCGATGATTGAGAAAAGAATAAAATTACTGACAAGAGAAGATATAGGCCCAATTCTGTCAGGAGGCAAAGTTGCAAAATACCAAACTACTCCAGCAATAATGGCTATCAAACCACCCAGATAAGCCATTACAACTTTGTCAAACAAGTTGATCTTCTGATAAATGGCCACTGTAATCAAGCCTGCAAGTGTACTGCAGAAAGTAGCAATCAATATCGGAATAAATACATCTGAAGAATCTGCAGCCCCTGCCTGAAAACGGAATGTCATAATAGAAACAGGTATCAGTGTTAGACCTGAAGTATTGAGTACAAGAAACATTATCTGTGGATCAAATGCAGTATCCTTGTTCGGATTCAGTTCCTGCATAGACTCCATTGCCTTTAAACCAATGGGAGTAGCGGCATTATCAAGACCCAGCATGTTTGCGCTGAAGTTCATCATAATAAGGCCAACAGAAGGATGGTCTTTCGGAAGATCGGGAAATAACTTATGAAAAAAAGGACCTATCAATTTTGCAAGGATATTAATCATGCCAGACTTTTCAGCAATTTTCATCAACCCCATCCAAAGTGTAAGAATCCCAATTAATGCAAATGATATGTCCACAACTGAACTTTTGGCCATATCAAAAGCTGCTTTCATAATTTCCGGGAAAATTTCCAGACCTCCATACTGAGGATAACCAAAATAATACAAGCCCAGCCTGACGATTGCGATCACAAATGAGATCAGAAAAAATGCTATCCAGATGTAGTTTAGAACCATTAAATAAGTGGTAAGTTATAAGTATTAAGTTTTAAGATTAAAGAAGGTTTAGCTTGCCAGAATTTTCGACAAGTTTTTTATTTTTCTCAAAGAATAAAAATATAAAAAATCTCCTTAAATGTTCTGAATCTAAATAATCTTTGATAGAAAAATTATTTATTGACTAAAAGCAAAAAATCGAAAGCTTTTATCAAACTTTCGACTTTTAAACTTTGAACTTAATAACTTATAACTTACAACTTTTAGGCTAATCTTATGCTTCTCGCACTTTCCCATACTTCAAACTTATCAAGCTCATCTTTAAATCCATCCAACAACCAAAGGACTACCGCAATATCATCCACAGCTCCTAACACTGGTATTTTATCCGAGATAAAATCGATATTAAAATAGAAATAAGAGAATACCAAACCTATCTGGACAAGTAAAAAAGGGGAAACATTTCTATATTCTCCCTTAAAAACAGCTTTTAACATTCTTTTAGCGATTCCGGCTTCACGTCCAATCACCTCAAATTTAAACCTTTTGGCCTCCGGATCATAAAATTTATCCACTACTTCTTTTAACGCATCTGCATGTGCGCCTTTAGTAAAAGAAGTTCCAAAAGATATCAGTTTTTTTATCCATTCTGTCTTGATTTCATCAAGATCAATAGGTCCCTTACCTCCGTTGCTTTCAAATCCTTTCATACATTGACTTTTTAATCAAAACATAAGTCTGGGATTACTTAGTTCTAATTTAATACATGTACTCCCAGGCAGTTTTATAAGCGCTTATTGATTCTGTATAGTCAATAAAACCTCTGTAAAAGGGATGTCCGGATAATGTACCACTTTCCCCTATTACAACCAGTTTCTTTTTTGCTCTTGTCATAGCAACATTCATTCTCCGGATATCATTTAAAAAGCCTATTTCACCTCTGGAATTTGACCTCACAAGGCTTATATACACAATATCTCTTTCCTGTCCCTGGAAACCATCTACAGTATTGATAGATATCTGCTTTTTAAAACTTTCCTCAAATTCCGAAGCAGTAAGTAATTCTTTTAAGAAATTCACTTGGGCTTTATACGGCGAAATCAGGGCTACTTTCAGCCTTTCATCCATCATAACCTGCTGACCGATTTTTTCTACCAGATTAGTGAAATGCTTTAAAAGCAATTGAGCTTCTTCCGGATTTAAAGTACTGGAAGTTTCGGCTTCTAACTTCTCCTCAAATCCACACCCTGCGGTATCAATAAATTCAACCGGAGCCGTAAAATCAGGATCACCATTCAAAAGTCTGTCTTTTACTGAAGTATGAGCTATTAATTTATCATAATAAAACTGTACAGAAGAAAACTTCATAATTTTCTCATTCATTCTGTACTGTGTATCCAACATTACATCGGCCTTTTGACGCTGTATAGATTTTTCAAACAAAGTTACAGAAAGACCTTTCTTCGCTGCATCAATGGATTTTACAGTTGGTGGCAACTGGCAATGGTCACCTGCAAATACAACTCTTTCTGCCTTGGTTATCGGAATCCATGTAGCCGGTTCAAGTGCCTGCGCCGCCTCATCAATAAAAACAGTTTCAAACTCTCTGTCTTTTAACAAATAAGATGCCGCCCCAACGAGCGTGCAGGTAAATACACGTGCTCTGCTTAAGATATCCTGAGTGATGTAATTCTCAATAGCTTCTGCTTCCTGCTGTAATTTTCTAGACTCGTCCAGAATAATACGCCTCTGATTTCTTTCTTCCTTCCCAAAATTTCTTTTATACTTCAATGCCATATTCCGATACTCAATGGCTCGTTTTTTTAATTCTTTTATCTGCTTAAAGTCCTTATGGTTGGAAATCTGCACGTCAAGTGTATGTGCCAGCAGGCTTTCACTAACCCTTGAAGGATGTCCTAGTCTTACAACTTTAACCCCCTTTTCATCCAGTTTTTCAGTAAGCAAATCAACTGCAGTATTACTCGGAGCACAAACAAGCACCTGCTCCTCTTCCCCAAGCACTTGTCTTATTGCTTCTACAAGTGTTGTTGTTTTTCCTGTCCCCGGAGGTCCGTGTATGATTGCTACATCTTTTGCAAAAACAACATTTTCAATAGCCTTTCTTTGAGAATCATTTAATGAAGGATCGAGACTCAGTGCTTTTTTCTCACGAAAACCCGCCTTTTCCTTTCCCAGCAACACTTCTCTTAATTGAGCAAGCCTGTTATGTTTAGCTTTCATAACCCTTTGCAGAGTGTTTTCCATTTCTTTGTAACTCGTCTCATCAAACAACAAGTCAAGCCCCAGTTTGCCACGGTCAAACCAGTCAGGAAGTTCATCCACAAAAAGAGTAAGTTTGATATTGTCTGGTCGAACAGAAGTTACAACTCCTGCAAGTTTACTTTCAGGTTCTTCATCCTGATTATTGGTAAATACAGCGGCAACACGACCTGACTGAAACTGGTGGGAAATTTCTTTAAAGGAAGGTCTTTCAATCTCAAGAATAAGTCTGTCACCTACTCCATAATAAGATTCTTTTACTACTATCGGATACCAGGTTAGTCCTTGAGCCCTTCTCTCTGGGATGGATGCATTCAGCATCTTTGACTCATAAAGTTTCCTGTCTTCTTCCTGCTCAACCTTTAATATATCCAGAAGCTCCTGAAGCTCTTCTCTGGAATCTTTTTCTGACATTAATTTATCCTGATAATAAAGTGATTACAATAGATTAATAACTTAAGACAAATAAAATTGCTATAAGTTCAATTAATAATTCTGATATCTTTTGCTGAATTTAGGACAAGGAATCGTTCTTCCTCTTTTTTTAATTTTCCTTTTGTCATAAGGAATTTCCCATTCATAGATAAGTGAGATTTCATGGGCACCATAACTATTCCCCAGGGAAAGCTTTGAAATAGGAAGGTCAAAGCTGTAAGCGAAGCTTATTCCGTTAAAGTGAATTCCGGCCATAAGAATGAATGACTCGTTATTGAGCAAACCTGAAGCATAATTTTTTACAGGAATTCCTCTATACCACAGACCGAACATTACAGGGTCATAGGTTAGATAAGCGCCAAGGTCAAGTTGGTCAAATGCTCCCTGAGACTTGTAATTAAAAGTTGGAGTAAAACTCCTTTCAGGCATGTTTCTGGTTCCATTCCAGCTTTTTAGAAAAAACTTATACCCTGAATGGAGAGAAAATTTTATTGGAAGTTTTGCATCGGGTAATCCGTTCACCGACTGATTAGGCCTGTTGAGATGAAATCCAGCTATTCCTAACCAGAAATGGTCATCATAAAACAAACCGCCGGCGGAAGCATCCAGAAAATTCAGTCTGGACCCCGTGAAAGCGTCTGCTGTAGCACCTCCGGTCAATCCGCTATTGTCCAACTGATCCCCGAAGACAAAGCTTGCATAGTCAATTGTCCGGTTGGTATACCCAAGCTGAATCCCTGGTCTGAAGGTCCAACGGTTGCTCAGCCAAACTTCGTAGGAATAAAATAGATTAATATCAGTAGAAACTAGTGCACCATTACTTCCTTGCTTGTCCCTTTTAACTAGGAGCCCCACTCCACTTCTGTAAGATTCGATATTATGATCCAGAGAGGCTGCATAAGTAATAAATGAAGCACCGGTTCCGGGCCATTGATTTCTATAGTTTAGTATAGCTCTGGTATTTTCTGCTGTACCGGCAAAAGCAGGATTTAAATATAAAGGAGCATTGTAATACTGGGAAAACTGAGGATCCTGAGCAAAAGCGGAATTTGTAATAATCAAACTCCCAAGTGTTAGAAAAAAGTAAAAGCTTTTAAACATAGAAGTACTGCAAAAGTATAAAAATTAACGAAACCAGTGCAGTAACTTATATTAGAATTCTATATTTAAAAGCTTTTTTAATTTTAGCAGCCAATATTAATGATGGTGACCACCTGGACCATGCACGTGACCGTGGTCAAGTTCTTCAGCGGTAGCCTCTCTTACTTCAACAACTTTTCCTTGGAATTCAAGATTCAGGCCAGCAAGAGGATGGTTAAAATCTATAGTAAGCTCGTTTTGATTTACTGCTAATACTTTACCTCTCAGAAAATTACCATCTGCATCAGACATCGGCACGAAAGTACCAACCTGAAATTTAGATTCGTCAAATTCTCCATCGATTTTAAATATTTCTTTGGAAAGGTTAACAACAGCTTCCTCTTCAAAATCTCCGTAGGCTTCCTCTGAAGTGATGACAAATTTAAATTCAGAACCACTTGTAAGACCATCCAGCCCCTCTTCAAATTTTTCAGGTAAGCCACTGCTACCGAAAAGGAACACCATTGGTTCCTGAGCATTTACCTTCTCAGAAACTTCCACATTACCTTCCTGGTCTTTTGCCTGAAGATCGTAGGCTACAGCCACTACTTTGTTTTTTTCAATTTTCATTATTTTGACTTTCTATAAATATTCTGAAGCAATAATTATAAATTCTGAAACACCGATTTAATTAATTATGTATATAAAGAGAAAAATGCGGTGTAAGGTTTAAGAATAGTTGTGAATAAATTTATTCATTCCCATGCAGATTAAATAAAATTCATGACAAAAAAGAATTATGTTTGATATATTTTAAAAGAAGGCCAAGTGATCAACTGGACAATTGAAGAAAAGCACCTGACACTCAAATACAACTGGAAAATATCCAGAAGTGAATCTGTTACTAAGAACAATTTTTTTCTGCAGATTTCAGATGGTACAAAATCGGGATTTGGAGAAGTGGCTCCTAATATAAGATATGGAGAAACTCCTCAACTGGTTAAAGATCAATTTGATTTTTTCTTAAAAAATGGAGCATCCGGGATTAAAAGTTTGGATGATTTACAAAATTTACTAAATTTCACACAAATTTGTAATTCTTTGAGATTTGGGATTGAATCAGCTTACATTCACTATCTCAGTAAAATACAAAATTTACCTGTTTATTCATTTCTCGGGTTGGACGAACCTAAGAATATTTTTACAGCATACACGCTTCCGATAATGCAAATTGGTGAAATTCAACCATTTTACAAAAAACACCAATTAGAGAGGTTTAAATATCTAAAGTTAAAGATAAACTCAGAAAACGGATTCGACCTATTGAATGAGGTACGTAAGCTTTCGAGCCAATCAATCATGATTGATGCAAATGAGAGCTGGCAGAATGTTGAAGAACTTATAAAATTTCTTGAAAAAATAAAAAAAGATAATATTGTCTTTGTTGAACAACCTCTTCCATATAACTTTGAAGAGGAGTATAAATATCTTAAGCAAAATTGTACTTTAGATATTTTTGCTGATGAATCAATAACTGACAAAGCTGATTTCAAAAAATTAACCAAGCAATTTCATGGAATAAACGTGAAGTTGATGAAATCCGGCGGCTATTTGAATGGCATTAGACTTTTGAAAGATGCAAAAAAGCATGGACTAAAAACCATGATAGGCTGTATGGTAGAAACAAGTTTGGGTATTTCTTCAGCCATGAACCTTTGCAGCCTGACAGATTACAACGACCTTGATGGTTTTTTTGTAATTGATAATGAACCATTTAATCTAATAACAGAAAAAAAAGGACAGCTTTTTTATAGTAAAACTTAAATTTTTAGGTAGGTATGGCCAAGACCAAATCAAAAGAGACAAAAAAAAGCAGTAAACCTGCAGCTAAAAAATCTAAAGAAACAACTCAAAAGGCGGCTAAAAAGTCGGCTGTAAAAAAAGTAGTTTCTAAGAAAGCAGCAGTAAAAAAGACTGTAGCCAAAAAAGCTGCGGTAAAAAAGGCTGTTGTGAAGGCGGTTGCTAAAAAAACAGTAGCTAAAAAAGCTGTTGTGAAAGCAGTTGCAAAAAAAGCGGTAATAGCTAAAAAAGCAGATGGTAAAAAGACTTTACCTCCAAAAGCTGCAGCTAAAAAAACAGCAAATAAAAAGGTTGAAGTTAAAAAAACTGCGACTAAACCGGCAACCAAAGCTGCCGTTGTTTCAAAAAACATAGCGCCTAAACCTAGTAAAGAAGTTAAAGTTACTAAACAAGAAGTTAAAGTTTCCAAAACTGCAGAAAAGAAAGTAGTAAGTAAGACTGCAGTGCCGGTAAAAAAAGCTGAACCGGCCTCAAAAACTACTTCTAAAAAACCTGAAGTCAAAGCTTCTGCTCCGACTGAGCCAGTGAAAGCTGCTCCTAAGCCGGAAATTAAAAAAGAGCCTTTGATTCCGAGAAAACCAGATATTTACATACCTCATTTGGAAGACAATTTTGATACTTCCAATAGGGCAATACCTGATATAGATTTGAATGCTGATAAAAAAATAGAACTCAAAAAAGAGTTGCTTAATAAGTGCATTGAAATGCAAAGCAACATTGTGCAGACTGCCAAAAAAGCTATGGATGATGCACAGGAAAGTGCTAATGAAGAAGAAGGTGCGTCGGGAGAAGAAAGGTTTGAAGGTTTCAGAGAAACAATGCAGATCACAAGAGATATGTATGCGAGGCAGCTACAGGAAGGTATCAACAGTCTTTCTTTGCTAAAAAGAATTTTCCTGAATCCACAGGAAAGCATTGGTCTAGGATCTGTTGTTTACACTGAACTCCAAAATTATTTCATAAGTGTCAGCCTTGGGGAAACAAAGCTAGCCGAAAAAAATAGCTTTATCGCAATCTCTACCATGACTCCCCTATACCACGCCATGGCTGGTAAAAAGAAAGGGGATAAATTTGTATTCAGAGATAAGGAATATACTATTCTTGAAACGTTTTAATAAGCTTAATGCTAAAAGCACAAAACGTAAGGTAAAATAAAAAAAGTCCCTCAATGAGGGACTTTTTGCTTTAAGCCTTCCGCTTTATGCTTTCAGCTTTTTATTTCGTTGCTGAAGCATTCTGTTCAAAAGCATTCTTTATATCATCAAACCCAACCTGTGCCTCAAACTTGGTAATCATCTCTAATTTTTCATCAAACAAATATAAAGATGGATACCCAATGGCATCAAATTGACGGTAAAAATCATCCTTTGCATCATGAAGTACTGTAATCTGAGGAAACTGAGCAAGCTTGTACAGATTATGAAATTGTTTCACCTGTTCAAGGCTATTGGGACTTATCATTAAAATTTCAACATTCTGAAAATAATTAATGTTGTTCAAAATCTCAGTTGTTTCCTCCTGACATAAATCACACAAAGGATTAAAATAGACGATCATTATTTTCTTGTTTTGCGGAATATCTTTATTGGTATATTTTTTCCCATCAAGTCTCACAAAATTGATTTCCGGTATTTTATATCCTCCTTCATTCACTCTTACTAATTCTGCTTTGGTTATTATGTCATTTCCCATACTTAAGCTTGTCAAGCCAACCAACAAAAAGCAGATTATATATTTAAATTTCACTCCCATATCATTTATCAAGTTACCCGAAAATATAACATGACCATTTCAATGGTTGTTATCATCCCCTTTAAACTTCAACAAAGACAAGGGTTTTGAGGTTGATTAGATAAAACAAAAGATGAAGAGGCGAAAAATCACAATATTTTTACTGATTATTTTTTCCTTGATTACAACCTCCGGATACCTGGTTGGATGCAATGAAAGTAAAAATCCTGTATACCCTGGAAGAAAACTGCAGGGCAAAACTCCTCTGTCTCTTGATACAACTGTTATTACAACACCAGGAATAGGTTATACCAAAGGCGATGTCTACAAATTTTTCTTCGGAGAACATTACAGAAAAATCTGGGCAACCCCTGTAGAAGTTCCTATTATTGATCTTGAGAATACTCATGGAGGACTTGCTTTTTCCAAAACAGGTGGAAACATGCAGACTATTAGTATTCGCTTAAAAAGCGCTGAAGGCAAACGATTTGTCTTAAGAGGAATAGATAAAGACCCAACCAAAATCTTACCTAAAATATTGAAAATCCATCCAATAAAAGGTTTATTACAGGATCAGATATCTGCAATGAACCCTTATGGCCCACTTGCTATTCCGGGTCTTGCCAATGCAGCAGGGATCTTTCACACGAACCCAATACTGGTATATGTTCCGGACGAAAAAGATACTGAAGAATTTCTCGATGGATTAAGAGGTAAACTTGCCATGCTCGAAGAATTCCCTGATGAGGAATGGGCCAATACCAAGCTATTTGGATTTGCCTCTGATATCATTTCCACAGAGGATATGCTGAGTGAAAGATTTAAAAATCAAAATGCAAAAATAGATCCGAAAGCTTATGCAAAATGTCGACTGTTTGACTTACTGGTTGGCGACTGGGACAGACATTCCGATCAATGGAAATGGGCAGTGTTTGAAGATAGCACAGGAAAAGTTTTTAAACCTATCCCTAGAGACAGAGATATGGTTTTCTTTCAGTTTAACGATGGGTTAGTATTGAAACTTGCTGTTGCAATTAATTCCAAACTACAATCATACGACTATGATATTCAAAGCATTAAAGGCATGGGAAAAAACAGCAGATATATAGATCGACTTGTTCTACCTGAACTTACTGAGACGGATTGGCAACTGATTATCAAAAATCTTCAGACATATATTACAGACTCTGTAATAGAAAATTCTATTAAAACCTGGCCGCAGCCTGTATTCAATCAAATTGGCCTTTCAACAATAGATAAACTTAAATATAGGAGAGATCATCTTTCTAAAACAGGAATTGAGTTTTATAAAATGATTCAGCAGGAACCTATAATTGCTGGTACAGATAAAGAAGATCTCTTTAAAATTGTAAGGCAAAAAAATACAACAGAAGTTACAGTGTATGACAATGATGAAAAAAATATATTATTTAAAAAAGTATTTGACAATCATCTTACGAATAAAATAACTCTGTATGGCCTGAGAGGAGAAGATGAATTTATAATAGAGGGCAAAGCTAACAAGGGAATTCTAATAAATATATATGGAGGAGAAGCATACGATAAAATTTTAGATCACTCAGAATTGAAAGGTATTTTAAAGAAAACAAGAGTGTATGAATACGGACCTAATCGTTATGAAGGCACCACACAAATAGAAGTATTCGGAACCGATCCATTGCATTATTACTTTGAAAGATCAGGAAGACGAGAATAACATCACTTCCTTATGGGATAAATATACTTCTCATATGCTCCTTATTAATTAATAGAAGAAGTTAAAACACTATTCCACTCAAAATCAACTACTCTTTAAACACTTATCATACTTCCGGGTAATAAATTAGTTATCCCGATAACTAACAGCATTTAAGCTTGCAGGATAATAAATTCATTCCATATAGTAACTGAATGAAAAATAGATTATAAACTTTATAATCACTCATAACAAAATTTTATCTGACCAACTAAAGCTATGTTCAAAGTAAAATCAAAACACAAAGTCTCTTTCAATGAAATGAAAAGACTTGGGGATATTATTAATGGCACTGAAGCAAAAGCTGAAGAGGTACTTTACACAAAAGCTGAAAAATTAAAAGGAAGAGAAGGGTACAATCCCGACTTTCTTGAAGACTGGACAATAGACCTTCCCAAGGCAACTGGAATAAAGGCCAATGATATGTTAAAATTAAAAGACGTTGATGATGTTGAATTGAAATATACCCACTTCTCCATTATTATGTCCCGCTCCCGTAAAATGTCAATGATTACCGGTGTTAATATTGATGGTAATCAATCACAAAAAATAGGACGATCAGATAAATGGTATCTGGATAGCAGAATTGAAACAAACCAGCAATTTGGAAATGAGCTTTATCAAAACAACAGGTTCGACAGAGGACATATGGTAAGAAGGGAAGATCCTGTATGGGGAGATGATGCAGCGACTGCAAACCTGGATACTTTCCACTACACCAATGCATGCCCTCAGATTGATGTGTTTAATCAACATACTTGGCTGGGACTTGAAAATTACATCCTTCAAAATGCCAGAGTATATCAGATGAAAGTATCCGTTTTCACAGGTCCTTTTTTCACAAACAATGATATTACATATAAGGATGCACGAATTCCAGACGCTTACTGGAAGGTAATAGCATTTTTAAAGGAAGATGGTACTCCTTCTGCTACAGCCTATAAGATAAGCCAGGAAAAAGAACTATCTGATATGGAATTTATATATGGCCCCTACAAAACCTATCAAGTCAGTATAAGAGAAGTGATGATGGATACAAATTTAGATTTTGAAGCTTTGGAACAATATGATGGATTTTCTCAGCATGAAATAATGTCTTCTCTTAATAATTTTAAGAGAGAGATAAGAAATTTTAATGATATAATGTTGTAAGCTTAAAGTCATTACTGCCGCTGTAAAGAAAAAGGAGGGTGTAATTGCCTCCTTTTTCTTTTGTAGTTTCATGGGCCTAAACCTTAAACCGGAATTAAGCATTAGAAAAATATCAGTGTTAATCAGCTTTAAAATTCCTAAACTGACTTTACAGAGAATTCTCTTTTATCCTTGATTTACTTTAAACTTTAACTCTGAGTGTTACCAAAAAATTTCTACCAGGAGCACTAATGCCAGAAGCAAAAATTCTATAATTTCTATCTAATAAATTCTCAGCAGAAAACTGAAGCTGAATATACTTATTTACTTCAAAGGCTGTTCTGATGTTAAGGGTATACCATGAAGGCATACCATCGGAAGTTGCCTGGGCAATGTTGTCTTCACCCACCAAATTGTAATTCTTTATCCTTTTCCATCCATTATACAAAACAAAAAACTCTCCTCTGAACCTTTTCACTTTTACATTGACTGAACTTCTTCCGAATGCCGGAGGAATATGATCCAGAGGATAGTCAGAAGAATCAGTTTTAATTCTTCCATATGTATAATTAAATGTATTGGCCAATACAACGTTTTTAGTTATCTCAGCATAGAGGGTAAAATTCCCACCATAAATATATGCTTTACCTGCATTGACACTTGTTTGCACTCTGCTCATCTTGCCATCATATAGAATAGAGTCTTGTCCATTGAACCTACCAAACTTTGTTGTTATAGCATTGGTATACCAGGTATAAAAGGCTGTCCCTTCCAGATGAATTCTATTGGATAATGATTTTGCTATAGTCAACTCTCCATTGTAAGTATACTCCGGTTTTAAATTTGGATTTGGTACAATGACATTACCTGGCACGGACTCAAACACTTTACTTAGATCATCTACATTAGGAGAGCGAAAGCCGGTTGAGCCAAATACAGATAACCTCCAGGACTTTTCAGGAAGAAAAACAAGTCCGATATTTCCATTTAAAGCTCCATTCGTTTGCTTGATATCGGAATAAGGGAATGGGAAAAAAGTCTTCTCTCCAAAGTTGGCTTTCAATTCTACATTACTGTATCTGACACCTTCTGATAAGATAAGTTTTTTATTAAGCTCAATGCTATGAGTTAGATATCCGGCAATAGTTCTCATTGATGAACCCCCATTAGGATATCTTGTATCTAGCGGAGTTCTTATCCCTGTTACTACACTCTCACCATATGCAGAAGAACCTACCCTATTATAATTCACTTCTAGGCCATAGCGGAATTCATTCTTTTTCACTGCCTTTTCCATATCAAGATTAAATGAATAGATGTCCAGCTTTTCTATCCTGCTATTTCTAACCTCTTTGTTAAATCTTCTGTCATAACGGCTTTCTTCAATTTTCTGATAGGCAAGTATGATTCTGGCTTTATCATAAAAAGCTGTCTTCTCGTTCAAATCCAGATGATACGATCCCAATAATCTTTTCTGAGGACCATAGAACCATTCAGCATAAGCAGGCTTACCGCTAAACTGAGCCAGTCTGTCATAACGTGGTATATCTGAGCTAGTGGAATATTGAAAATTTAATGTATGTGTAACTTTTGATGAAGGTGAGAATAATATCTTTTGTAAAAAATCATACTGTTTGTACCCTGACTGTTTTTGAATATCAGGATTACTATTAGTTAAAACAGAATCCTTACCTCCTATCCTTTCTACATAAAAGTTTCTTTTACCAAAATCTTTGTATGCCGCTCTCCTATCTCCACCCTGTCTTAAATCATCAAAATCAGAATATGTAAAACTTGTAAGTGAAGCAATTTTATTAAAACCTATATTTAAATCAATATGTCCTGTCTTTTCAGAATTGGCAGACGAATATCTGGTATAGGCATTGGCACTGGCGAAAGTTTTGCCTTTACTTCCTGATAAAACTGGTCTTTTAGTGTAGAAACTCATTACACCTCCCAAAGCATCACTGCCATAAATAACAGATCCAGGTCCAAACAACAATTCTGTTCTTTCTATAACACTATTATCAAGGGTAATTACATTTTGCAAATGCCCTCCCCTGTATACAGCATTATTCATCCTGATACCGTCAACAACCATTAATACCTTATTTGCTTCAAACCCTCTCATAATTGGACTTCCCCCTCCCATCTGACTCCTTTGTACAAATACATTTCCTGTGTTCTGGAGAACATCCGCAGTGGTTTCCTGGCTCGCGAATTGCATTTCGCCGGAATTTATAACTTGTATCTGTCTTGGAATATCCTTTCTGTTCTCTTCAAACTTACTACCTGAAACTACTATTCCGTCTATCAACCCGGTTTCTTCAGATAATAGCACTTTAAATCCTGAAGCACTTAAATTGATAAAACTGATAACATACGGCTTATACCCCACAAGTTGAAACCGTATACTATCAGATTGTTCAAACTGAGAGATATCGGCCTGACCTTTAGAATTGGACGTTGTATAAATCTGTTTTTGATGATCACTAATAAATACACCTTCAAGTGGTGCTTGACTAATCCCATCATTGATAGTTACTTTCTGCGCATTTATTCTGAAACTAATCAAGAAAAAAAATACAGCAAAACTTAACCCTCTATAGGTATTTCTTTTAACAAAGATCATTGCTTTGATATTTAGAAGATTTTAAATAGATAAAAATGAAATCTGATTTTAAATCACCAATCCCTCAATTGGCATATATTAGACGTACATACAGTTTATTAAAAATCATAGACACTTCAAAAAATAATTTTCGAAGTGCCTATAATTATACTAAAGGAGTTATTTCTTAATAACCTTTACAGATTCAGAACTTCCATCCTTATACTTAACAGTAACTGCATAAATTCCTGCAGAGAACTCTTTTCCAAATTCGACAACCTTACCTTTCTCTACTTCACTTTGAGTGAAAGTAATATGGCCTGATGCATCGGTAACTGTTATTTGAGCCACTGATTTACCTGGCTTAATAGTAAACAGTTCTTCTGAAGGGTTCGGTGCTATAACCAAAGCGGCTGTTTCCTCTTCATGACCATCAACTTTTAATGAAGTACAAACAGTTATATTCTTACAGAATTGCTTATAGTAAGGAGCTCCGCTATAATTAACTCCCACACAGAATTGTCCTCCAGTAAAGCTAGATCCATATAGGAGGTTAACTTTATATGGCTGACCGCTTACAGGTGTTATACTCTGAACAGAAGTGTTAGCATACCAGCTATAGTTTGTCGCTCCCACTGTATTAACAGAATTAAGTTCTAGCTGTGCAGAACCATTTACAGTACCACAATCTGGACCGATAATATCAGCCGTACTTGTTCCGCTTACAGTTATATTGACAAGTGAAGAAGTTGTGCTAGCACTGGAATTATCATAAGCAATTGCTTTCAGCGTATAAGCTCCAGCTGCAACATTCGTCCAGCTATAGCTATATGGAGATGTCAAATCTTCACCAAGTTTTGTAGTACCTTGGTAAAACTCAACTTTTGAAATGCTACCGTCGCTATCAGATGCATTGGCATTGATTGTTACTGAAGCTGGAGCTGTAAATGTTGCATTGTTCAATGGAGCAGTAACACTTACAGTCGGTGCAACATTTCCTGAAGAAACAGTAATATTGATCAACGATGAAGTCGTACTTGCAGAAGCATTATCATAAGCAATTGCTTTAAGTGTATAAGCCCCAGCTGCTACACTTGTCCAGCTATAGCTATATGGAGATGTCAAATCTTCACCAAGTTTGGTAGTACCTTGGTAAAACTCAACTTTTGAAATGCTACCGTCGCTATCAGATGCATTGGCATTGATTGTTACTGAAGCTGGAGCTGTAAATGTTGCATTGTTCAATGGAGCAGTAATACTTACAGTCGGTGCAACATTTCCTGAAGAAACAGTAATATTGATCAATGATGACGTAGTACTTGCAGAAGCGTTATCATAAGCAATTGCTTTCAGCGTATAAGTTCCGAATGCGACACTTGTCCAGCTGTAGCTATATGGAGAAGTTAAATCTTCACCAAGTTTTGTAGTACCTTGGTAAAACTCCACTTTTGAGATACTGCCGTCACTATCGGATGCATTGGCATTGATTGTAACTGATGCTGGCGCTGTAAACGTCGCATTGTTCAATGGTGCTGTAATACTTACAGTTGGTGCAACATTTCCTGAAGAAACAGTAATATTGATCAATGATGACGTAGTACTTGCCCCTGAATTATCAAATGCCACCGCTTTTAGGACATAAGCCCCTGCTGTTACATTTGTCCAGCTGTAAGAGTATGGAGAAGTTAAGTCTTCACCAAGCTTAGTCGTTCCCTGATAGAACTCAACCTTTGTAATACTGCCATCGCTGTCAGCAGCAGTTGCATTGATTGTTACGGAAGCTGGAGCAGTATACGTCGCATTATTCAATGGTGCTGTAATGCTCACTGTAGGAGGAACTCCTGGAAGTACTCTAAACAGACTAGCGGCAGGAATAAGTTGTTTGGCAATCGCTGAACTTTCATAATAAACATTGATTGACTCATCGCCACCTTGCTCAAAGAAATTCACAGTGATGGCATGCTTACCTGTTTTCAGAGCAACTACTCCTGATGCATGTGTTCCGGCACCATGTAGCCCGTCATTATCTACAACAAGTTCATTCCCAATATACAATCTGCTTCCGTCATCTGAGTCAGTATAAAAGGTATAAAGACCATCTGCAGGAACATTTACAAAACCTTTAAAGCTAAATGCAAAGTTATCGTCTCTGTTTCTTGGACTGAGGTCAAAGTTAGTTACTGTTCCGGTCTCAGCAGCCGTAAGAGCACTGAAATTCGGAAGGTTCGACCAGCTGCCTTCATAATAAGCATAATCCAATCCAGACAAAGTGTTTGTCGGATTTTCAGGATTTCTAAGATCAAGAACTTTAACTGCAATCGCCTGAGAAGCACCTACAACTCCAAGGTTGTCTGTAGCAGCAGCCACGATATTGAAACTTCCTGATGCAACATTTGTAAGCGTTAATGTATATGGACTGGTTAGATCTTCGCCTACCTTAACTCCATCCTTATAAAACTCTACTTTTGCGATTGAGCCATCAGCATCTGTAGCAGTAACATTTACAGTGATGTTTGAAGCCGCAAGTACAATTGACTTGGAAGCAGGAGAAGTGATGGAAACTACTGGAATTTTATTGGTAAAATCCATTGGCGAAAGTCTGCTTGCAGGAATCGGTCTTTCAAATTCTCCTGTCGGCAATTGCCATCCATAGGATAAATTATCATCACCATCACCTTCTTTTTGCAAGGCCTCTATATAATATTTCTGGCCAGCTACAAGGTTAATAGTAGCAGATTCCTGAGTCGGATATCTGAACCAGTCTCTCAGACCTGTAGTTTTTTCAGCATATGCAATTCTGACTTTGGTTGCAGGACTTGTGCTGGAGCTTAGCCATAATTCTGTGCTTTCATCGCCTCCAATCCAAAACTTATATGCACCGGTATAAGGAGCACAGATATAACCTCTTTGACGTACACCAAAATTGTTAGCCTGATTTACTACTTCTTCCACAGCAGTCACGTTGGTTTGTGAAGTTGGAGTTGTAGATACAGGAATCAAATCTACTGATTTACCTTCAACTGATGCCCAATATTCTCTCGTTATTGAGCCAGTTCCTGTACAGGCAATAGCATCCGGATTTCTGAAAAGTTCAGTTGTCGGAATTACCTGCTTGGTTATGCCAGGACCAGAATAGCTAATTGACAGACCAATAGAAGGCTGATTATTGAAATAATAAACAGTAATAGCATGTTTACCAGCTTTTAATCCAAGGCTTCCTGATTTCTCTGTAACCGCATGTTCCCCATCATTGTTAACAATAAGTGTCTTTCCTATAAACAACTGACTTCCATCATCTGAAGAAGTGTAGAAAGTATATTGTCCATCTGAAGGAACATTCACATAACCTGTATACACAAAACCAATCTGACCATCTTTGTTTCTTGGAGTAAGATCAAAATTAGTCACAGAACCGGTTTTTACAGTGGCAAGAGAATTAAAGTTAGGCATAAAGCTCCATGTACCTTCATAATATTTATAAGAAAGGCCATTTACAGCTATCGCTGGATTTTCCGGTTCTCTTAATACAGGTAGTTTTCCGTATAAAGAAGACCTCCAAACTCCTCTACCTTTAAATGCGACATAAAGCTCTGAATTCTGAGTTCCATCATTAAACATCATGAAATCATTAATATCTGCAACAGTCGGAAGACCTGCAGAATAGTTCAGCCATGAAGACATACCTGAGTTTCTATAATAAACAGCTTTTGCTGTACCTACATAAACAGACTCATCAGTACTAAAGGCATCGTGATGAATTTTAAATATGTTCACCAATGGTAAAGAACCTGTTATCTCCGTCCATGTAGCAGCTCTGTCTGCAGATCTGAAGACGCGGCTTCCGCAGCTCATATAAACAATATTAGTATTGCTTTTTATAACTGTAACACTTGCCATCACATTTACAGGAGCAGGTGTATTATAAGTAACAAAGGATGGTGTAGCTGCCTGAGCATTGTCGCTTCTTCTTATCTTACCATCAGCAGTTACCACATACAAAACATTCGCATCCGTCGGAGATAAAGCCAAAGCTTTAATACTACCAAAAGTAGTGGAGTTTATTTTCGTCCAGCTTGGTGAAGATCCCAGAGTTGTTGTCCTGTAAAGGTCATTCTGACCAATGAATGCCAGGTTAGGATTTAAGGCAGTAAATTCCATTTCAACGTCATTTCCTCCTTGATTTGAAGTAAACGGAAAACTCAGAGATGAAGAATTTCCTGTTGAAAGGATTTTCCTTGAACCGTTTCCATTATGAGAATAAACTTCGTCCCAGCTGTAATAACCAAAAGATAAGCGGTCTCCATAATCTCCACCGCCAATAGTTACCCAATTTTTACCATCAAATGTGACTTCTCCGTTATCTTGTGTACCAACATTCAGCACTGCTCTTTTAATCGGACTGGCAGCAGCATGGTAGATCTCAAGACCAGCAAGGCCATCGCTTTTTTGTGTCCAGCCCCATCCTCCGTCAGTGCTTACCCAGATCCCACCATCATTGGCATTGTAAAGTTTGGTAGCATCAAATGGAGAAAACACAATATGACGCATATCTGTATGTACTTTATTTGCCCATTCGCTCATCTGAGTCCAGGTAGCACCTCCATCTGTTGATTTCCAGACAACGTGCCCCACAGCATAAAGTGTATTGCTATTCAGGGGATCTACAGTTATGTCGTAGTTATAATTGCCTTGTCCTCCGTCATCGGCACTATAACCATTCAAATTTGGAGAGCCCGCCGGTTTGATTACAGTAAAAGATGAGCCGCTGTTTGTAGATTTTAAAATAGGAGTTTCTTCCTGCAAATAAGGAACATCATCCGTTTCCAGATGCAGACCAACAAAGCTTAAATAGACTATATTAGGATTGGCAGGTGTCACTCCTATCCTTCCTCCATTGCTGATACCAGTAGTTGTAGGTAAAGATATCTGTGTCCATGTATCGCCCATATTGTTGGAAACCCAGAACTCATTGAAGCTAGCGGCATAAATAGTAGTAGATCCTGCTCCTGGCTTGAAGATCATATCCGTAAAGTTACCTCCGCTCTTTTTAACAGTCCATGTAGCACCCGCATTGGTTGACTTCCAGATACCATCATTGGTAGCTGCAATCAGAACATTGTTATTGGTAGGTGACATTAAGAGCTCCACTGCCAAAGCATTTCCCAGACCGCTGCTGCTGCTGGTCCATGTCTGTCCACCATCTATAGTTTTATAGATGCCAATGCTTTCATTTGTGCTGTAATAATTAGGATCTCCGGTACCGATGTACATTGTCCTTGTATTGGTGTAATCTATGCAAACACTTGACAAGCGACAGAAAGGCAAATTATCTGTGCCTGTAGGTGACCAGTTAACACCTTCATCATTACTTATAAAAAGACCACCCATAGCCGTCATTCCATAAAGGATTTTCGGATCTGTAGGGTGAAATTTTAATTGAGTTACCCTTTCAATTCCATTGATCTGACCCATTCTGTTCAGAGGGAATTCATAACCTACAGGTTCCCATTTCTGAGCTCTTGTGAATAAGGGATAAGCGCTTAATAGTAAAATTATTAATGCAAATCGTAATAGTGGTTTCATGATTGTCTTATTAAATTTTTTGGGAGTAAAAAATAAGAATTAAGGTCTCTGATTTTTATAAATCTCAAGTCTTTGCTCTTGAGTCAGGATGCTGCCGTCAGGCTGTACATAGGGAAGTACATCCTTTCTCCATGATTTGAACCTTTTGTATTCAATCATGTATTGAGCACTTTCAGTTACTTCTTTCTCTTCTGAATGAAACAACCTTCCAACAAGGCTCCTCTTACTTTCTTCTTCTTCCTCCTCCTCTTCTCTACCTTCTTTTTTGTTTTGTTTTCGTTCAAACTCTTCTTCCACATCCGGCTCAGGCCGTTTTTTCCAGTATTGGTCATAAGCCAGCAAAATATCATAGTAATTTGCTGCCGAATCACTCATCATGGAAATCCAGAGTGGATCTTTTCTGTAGGCGCGTAATGTTGCTTTAGATACTTTTCGGGAATTTCCATAGGCTCCCTGAGTCTGGACACTACAGGAGCTTACAGAAATGGCCAAAAAGAACAAAGCAGGAACTGTCCGCCAGCTTTTTTTTTTCATAGGCATTTTGTTTTTTTAGTTTGGAGTAAAAAAATCCAACCCTCTATGGTTGTAGCTTAAAAATAGTTTTGTGTTAGCCCAAACTATGTAACTTTTGTTACATTATAATATCAGAGAAAGACACTATATTGATTCTTAAGACCTTAATTGCTAAAAATTTTATCAACGCCAGAAGAATTTATATTGCGATTGCTTTAATCAGAAAAATTTGAACTCTCTTTTGGTGAGTTATAATCAAATTCCCCAAAATAAAACCAAACTAAAAAGCCTCCGAACATGACGCTGCGGAGGCTTATAAAAATAAAACTAGTGTGTTTTACTCTCTTATTTTTTCACCACTTTAATTGTCTCTATAATTGTCTGATCATTCAACTTTACAAAGTAAATACCAGGAGCGTTTGATTCACCCAATGTAAATGAACAACGTGCAGAGATGCTCTCAAAAAGGTCTCCTGAAGCACTTAACACTTCAACTTTTACTTCTTGTTTTGAAGCCGGAATTAAAACTGTTGCATTCTCAGCAAAAGGATTCGGGAATACTAAATAATCCTCACTCTTATAACATTAAGATCTTCATGGTATCCTTTTCCTTCTTCCAAAGTTGATGGTAAAAACTTTAACTTCAATCAACCGGAGTATGATCTGATTCAGGAATTGCTTTAGCCGGAGAGGTTAAGAAAGAAGAAGTAATTGAAGGTTGTAACGGTGATTAAAAAAGAAAGCATACCTAAAGAGTATGCTTTCTTTTTTAACTTTAATTGAGTCTTATTTAAATGTTAAGATACATTGCTAACATTTGCTTTATTCATCATATGCTCATAATGATTTGCAATATAATTATTGATTGTATCATAGAAAGCTTCAAGCTCCATTTCATCAAGATCTATTATTACTTCTTCATTGTTTGACTTTAGCAATTGAATCTTTTTAATGACTCCATGTTCATCTTTTACCAATGTAAAATTAAGAACCTCTTTTAGTTTAATAAGTCCTGCCTTCTTGTTGTTCCTGAATTCGATAAAGTCGTTGGAAAACTTTAAGAAGTCATTGTAATTGTTAATACCTGAAGCAAGTTTCTCTACAATCGGAGCAATGATACAAACTGCAGCCCACAGAAAGAATCGGATGTGATTTATCTCGTATTCGAAATAGATAAAACCGAATATAGCAGGAATGAATAAATAAATAAACACTTGAGTCTTTAACTTATTCCTTCTGTTTCTGAAAACTATCTCGTTATTTACTTCTTTGATTTTTATAGGAAATAAAAACTCTTCCCAGATAATCAATACCATAATGATCACGGCAACGCCAACAAGTATCATTCCCGGATAAACATTACTCTTGCTGATCTCAAGAAATGGAACGTCGAATATCTGATGCGACAAAAAGATGGAAAAAATAAATATAAGCAACAGGAGTCCAATACTGAATTCTTTCGGATATGTAGGACGGATTAACTTTCGCATAGTGATACAATTTAAACTTTAATGAACTTCTATTATCATTAATAAATCAGGTAATTAAGCTCTTATTCCTTCAAAAATAAGACTTTCTACCCTCAAATACATGCAGAAAATATATTTTCTCCTTTCTAACCTGATTCTTGCTGACTTTAAAGATCTTAGCAGAATCTACATTAATCTCGCGAAAAAAACTAAAGGCAGTTTGGTGATATTTCTTTATACAGATTTTAAATAGAAGTGGACATATCAATTTTAACTGAAGAAAAACCAGGGAAAACCCGTAGAGGCGACATGCATTGCTCTGTACAAATTTTACTAATTGAATATTTTTAGATGAAGTAAATGAGGAATATGTGCACAGAATGCGTATATAACCAATCATATTCTATTATAAATATGTTTAAAATTTTTGCTTTAACAATTTTGGGAATCTATCTCTATCAGGACTATCAGACTGATAGAACTCAACACATTAAAGCAAAAATAATTCATGCCATTATTCTTATCGCGTTTACACTCATGTATTCCGAATCATTCCGGTATATCGGATGGATGATAAGAAAATTTGATAAAGCAAGAGAAATATGGGCTGTTCCAATAGGATTTATTCCTGGCGAATTACATTTCATGATAAACATAATTCAGGCAATAGCAGGAACCTTATTAATCTATTTTTTATTTTCTACAATCAAAAGAAAAGAATCGGGACGTAGATGGATGATGAGATTAATTCCTGTAATTGCTTTTACAGAAACGATTGCCTTTTACAGAGGCTGGATTAGTGAAGGTAATGATTCATTCATTCACCAATTTTTAGCCATTACAATCGGATGTGGGATTTTTGGGAGTTTAAGCTATGCAATTATCAAAATCTATATGAGTAAGTATATGGATGATTTTTTTAATCGAAGGAATTTAAATCAAGAGGAAGTATTGTAGAGCCGCCATGCATGGCGTCTCAAACTTTGAATTTCAGCAAGCTTATCCTTTTCTGTATTCGAATATAAGGCCTGCTTGTCAATTTAGTTAGTTAAAGACAAACCGGATTAGTTATATAATTCACATATCAAAGCTAATACACCTCATCCCTACCCTTCTCCTGAAATCATGCATAGGGCTCCACCCTATGCTGACCAAACAACACCCCCTCCGAGGGCTTAAGAAAACTTTGTTATGTAGCATCACCAGCCCTGGAAGGGCGGCTTTTTATCAACGTAGGGTAAAGCCCTACGTTTTGGGCTATATCATAAAGTTAACTACAATCTTCAGACTCTCCTAAGTTGACGCCCATATCCTGAAGGAGAAGGGAACAGTCGATGCAAAAAATGTTTCAATTAAAACTAATATAACTAATAACATACACATTAAAGTCCCTCTCCTTCAGGAGAGGGATTTAGGGTGAGGTCTTTTACAATTCTATTTAATTGTCCATTATCTTCGACAAGATTTAAATACCTAATCCAAAAAACAAAAGAGTACAGCCCTTTCTTCAAAAGGAGACGCCAGCATGGCGTCTCTACGGGATAACGTTCTGCTTCCATTTAATATAATTTACTGCTCGTTGAATGATCTCTTCCAGATCCTCTGCGAGCCATGGCTTGTCATGATAATCAAAAATGTATCCCTCTCTCCTTGCTTCTCTCAGTTTACTATTGTCTTTGTGAGCAGTGATGACTATCCTTACCGGTTCGTAATGCAGCTTTATGTTATACAAGAAATCAAAGCCTGTAATATCAGGTGTGAACTGATCCAGAATGATGATGTCGTATTGATTTCCCTGCTCTAAAAGGTCCAGCACTTCCCTGTTTGAAGAGCAGAGCTGAACTTCGTATCGCGTGCGGAAGTTCGCATAAAAAGATTTTCTGTTGTACTCTTCGTCGTCGAGGTACAGGATTCGCATTTTCATAGCTAAAAGTTGATTTAATCAGTCACGCTTGCCAAGGTTCTCCACTCTTATCAGGAGCTCAATGGTGGACATGCCTTTTCTTGTAAAAAAAAGCACTACAAAATCATAGATATAAAAAACCGGAAACAGGAGCTTTAAAATGATCTTCCTCATGTTGCCAGTATTTGCGGTATAAAAACAATTATAGGAGCAGATATAGGTGCCAGGTCTCTTACTTCACAGGACATATTTTTCTCTTTGAAGTAAGCTATTCCATTTGATATAGAAAGCACTGTGATAAGTCCGTATTTGGGCGATATGGCCCGGCTCCCGGGAACTATGTTGGGTTCTATGCGCAAGTGCCCTTTAAGCCTGTTGCCGGGGGCAAAGGTATAGCACAGGTACTCATATTGTACAGGATAGACGAGGTCATCTATCAGTACACTTATTCCATTAGCCTGGACAATTCCAATGTGTTCGGTAGCTGACTTCTGTAATTTCATTGTTGCTGTTTTTAAGACAAAACATTCATTTGTAATTAACTAGCATCTAAATAATTACAAGGCATTGTACTAATATCAGGTACCTGATACTTTAAACGGGGCCTGATTTTAGTCGTTCCTGTTTTTCGATGATGACAGTATTTTCTGGCACCATCACCATAAAAAAGCACTCGATGTTTTTGTATGGTAAAGATAAAGCCCTAATTTTAAAGGATTAAACTACCTATGAAACCAACAGATTGTTTTATAACAATTTAAAGTGGTTTCGCATTCTTGAAAAGCTATGACAACACTTGGAACCAAGATCAGAAAACTCAGAGAGCTGAAGAATTTTAAGCAGGATCATATGGCTGAGCTGCTCGGCATCAGCACCAATGCTTATGGCAAAATCGAAAGAGATGAAACTGACGTAAGTCATGATCGCCTCGAACAGATTGCAAAGGCTCTGGATCTTACTGTGACTGATATTCTGAATTTTGATGAGAAGATGATATTTAATATGATGCATAATAAGGATGGCATCTATAATAATGGCGGACCTTTTTATAATCAGTTTCCTGAAGATCTGAAGAAGCTTTATGAAGATAAGATAAAGTTACTGGAAGAGAAGGTTGAGTATATGCAGAGAGAGATTGAGAGATTGAAAGAAGGACGATAAGCGTATTTCTTATAGAGATATTTTAGGTAAAGCCGGGTCGAGAGAGTCGGCTTTTTTTGTATTTATCTCAAAACACATAAAAGCTTTATCTACTATTTTCTTTCTTAGATTATAGATGCGGAAAGAAATATCAAGTCTTAATAATTAATTCTCTGGCACTGTAAAATCAAATATGACATGACCTTCAATATTCCAAATTTCATCATCCTTAACTTTCCTCAATTTTAAAATATGACTCCTCGACTTTAGAAATTCGTTAATTGCGGTTTCTGGGTATGTTAATTCGTCTAAAATATTTGAAAAACCTCTTTTTGATTTCCTTATTAATTGCCACGTTAAATTATCAAATTCATATGGATTCATCTTTTTTCCAATGAGTGTGTATACTATATTCAATTCATTAATTCTTTCTTGAATAGGGAGTTTACTCGTCACCTTCATTATACCTATGTAAAAAGGATATTTCTCATTGGAATTAACATAAATTACTCTTTCTTTTAAAGCATTGAGATGTTGCTTGATTGAGCTAGTTTTGTATAATTTTTTAATGTTTTGGTTAGCCAGTAATTTTCCTCTAATTGCGAGTCCCCAACAACCTTCTATACCAATTCGCTCAATATAACCTAGTTCCTCAAGTTCCAGTAGGAGTTGTTTTGCTTGATTATCTTTCAACTTGAAAAGTTCAAATAACAATGCTTCTGTAATAAAATTATTTTCTCCTCTTCTTAATAATATTTTGACTTTGTTTTTCTCCAGTATCATAATTTAATGTAAATTCAAGTCATGAAAGTAAATGAATTAATAATTGCCATTTTTATTAATGTCCTTTCAAGTTTAATTTTTTACTACACAGAAAGGCTTCTTTTAAAAAGTCGCCGATAATTGTTTTTTAGTGGATTCGAACCTTATAACATCCTTAACAAAAAACACTACTGATCTCCAACCAATTAACCTTCAACATCTTTTATCATTAGACTTTTTTTTAAACCACCCGAAATTCAATAATAAAGTAAAAAAAATAATACGTTAATTATAAGTACATTATACACAAAATTCATTACTTCAAATATTCATTTGATGGCAAACCAAAACAACCATTCATATAACAAACTATATATCAATTCTCTACATATATGGATTCGTTAAACCTTTCACTTTTTTTTCATCCAAAAATTGAGAAAACTATTGAACATAAGAGCTATGTTGAAAAAGTTAAAATTTCTTTTAAATACACAGGTAGCTTTGGAAATACATACATTCGATTGTCCTATTTTGTAACTTTTAATGATCAATTTCAAAAATTACCATCAACAGAAAAACAGAAAATAATGGACACCTTCCAAAGTCCAGACTTTATATTCTCCTTAATACCTCAATCTAACCATAGCACTAATAGAGAAGTTGAGAAACGAACTTTATTTCGATTTTTAGAATTCAAGCAGATCTATGTAAGCCTCATCTCTTACATTACACTTCAATTAGATAGGCATCTGGGAGAAAATATTCCCATTAAAGTTCAAGGCATAGATTTTAATCCTTACATCAACTATGCTGAAAAATATTTTAATGATATTAAAAATTCATTTTGGGCCCAAGAAGAATTATCAAATTCTCAATTTACAAGGGATGCTGAAATTTATAATCTTCTCTATAATCTAGCATTAGATTCCCGAAAACGGTATGTCGAACAAAAGGATTTGTTTAAAGCGACTGATATTGATTTGGCAAACACCACAGATGAGTTAAGGTCAATCCGCAATATATTAATTAGACATAAAGTCCCAATTAGAATAAAAGGAATAAAAACAATAGATAAGATTAAAATTCATATACCAGAATTTATTGGAGCCCTAACAAAAGATATCAAATTAATGTCCGAAGACAACTATTACAGTTCTTCCTTTGGACGACAAAGAATATCGGAACTCAAATGGTTTATCGAACATATATATGAAAACTATCTTCAAGATGAAAAAAGAGAAATCATAGAGGCACAAAAATTAGATTACATAAAAAAATTTCCAATTCAACAAGGGGATATTTTAGAATTAGTAGATAGGCGTTTAGTTGTTGCAGAATCAATAACAGTTAGTATTGAAGGATGCATAGAATTAAGATATAACCTACTAAAAACCAATCTTGAAAAAGGTAATAGGCAAAGAATAATAAAGCTTGAAAAAGTATCTTTTTACCTTAAAGCCAATTCATTTAATTCATTTCTTGAAGATGTTCATATCAAACGTATTTCTTTGCTTGGACGATGGATGCAAAAGAAAAAGTTAAAGGTTGATAATATTCCTTCTTTCAAAGCCAATCTTGTTCTCTTATGAAGATTCAAACTAATCCCCTTCATCTTCTGGTGCACGTTTTCAAAACGCGTGCCCATTGCACTATCCATTATTCGTTTGACTATTCCGGCCTAAATTAAGCCCCAATAGTTTTTATTAATCAGCCAAGGATTCCAGAGATTAGCGATTTGAATCGCTACTACACTCCTCGTCTCCACCGTTATATGCCTAAAATAATGTTTATCTGCTTCATAACTGTATAACACCATGTACCAGACCATTATTATTACATTTATTTTTTGGAAACGAGCTTATATCCTGCTATTTTGAAATTATAAACGCACAAAGGTGCAGATATAATCCAGTTACCTGTCAATTACAGTGATAAAAAATAACATATAAGAAATGGAAAATAGCCAAACAGGACTTGATAACTTGACTAACCCCTATAGTCCTCGTTTAACCAACGAGGACTGGCGAGAATAGCGATTGTATCGCATCTCCATTACTTGGTGTTGTCCGACCAGGACTCGCTTCTGGACTCTTCCCTCCCCCCAAAAAACAAAAACCACCAAGGCTCTAAGCACCCTGGTGGTTCGGATCAATTCAAACAAACAAAAGCTCCTTACACTTCAATCTGTCTGGTGACAGTGATGTTGATGGTATTGGAAAATTCCCCCACCTGAGCACTCTTCAGCTTGAAGATTCCTTTGTAAGACCAGATTGCGTATATGTCCCTGTTGGTAAAGGATGATTGTCTACATAGTCACGAGTGGAATCATTGACAAGGAAAACAAACCCTTTGCCATCTTTGCGGTCTACATAGATGTCAATAGAGTCTGCAGGGCCTTTCTTCCACTTAATAATCGGACGGTGAGCATCAAGTCCCCCACCTAGAGAAATTTTGGACATTAAAGAAAAAAACTATACTATACCTGACATACAGTTGTCACAATGCCATTTTATTTTTGTGCTATCATTAATTAAAACAAAAGAAAATGAGTAAGACAAATTTAGTATCATTAAGAATAATTACTGCTGACATTAAGCGTTTAGTGAAGTTTTTTGAGGAAGTCACAGAAACAAAAGCTAAGTGGGCAACAGAGGACTTTGCAGAGGTAAAATCTGAGTCTTTCACTTTGGCAATTGGAAGTACACGAACATTAGCATTCTTTGGAGAAGGAGTTGCTCAATCTGCGGCTAATAAAAGTATTATTATAGAGTTCCTTGTTGAGAACGTAGATGATGATTACGAAAAAATTAAAAATTTAACAAACGAAATTGTTCAGAAACCAACAACAATGCCTTGGGGTAATCGTTCGTTATTGTTTCGCGACCCTGACGGGAATTTAATAAATTTTTTTACGCCAGTTAGTCTAGAAGCTAAAGAGAAATTTGCATAAAGAATAAGCCCCGCCGCTAACAGCAGTTTTTAGAAATTCCCGTGGTGTCAGGTCTTTCGCTCCAATAGTCCTCGTTTATTCAACGAGGATTTCCGAGATTAGCGATTGTATCGCTATTCATTAACTTTAAAATAAAGGTGTTGTCCACCAGGTCTCATACCTGGACTTTTCCCTCCCCCCAAAAAACAAAAACCACCAAGGCTATAAGCACCCTGGTGGTTCGGATCAATTCAAACAAACAAAAGCTCCCTCCTACACCTCAATCTGTCTGGTGACAGTGATGTTGATGGTGTTTGAAAATTCACCCACCTGAGCACTCTTCAGCTTGAAGATTCCTTTGTAAGACCAGACTGCAGTATCTGTCCCTGTTGGTAAAGGATGGTTGTCTACATAGTCACGAGTGGCATCATTGACAAGGAAAACAAACCCTTTGCCATCTTTGCGGTCCACATAGATGTCGATAGAACCATTTGATAATCGGACGATGAGCATCAAGTCTCCCGCCTATTTCAGGGTTCACAGTCATCCTGTTTAATGCCACTAAAAGAAATTTTGGACACTAAAGAAAAAAACTATACTATACCTGACATACAGTTGTCACTATGCCATTTTATTTTTGTGCTATCATTAATTTAAACCAAAAGAAATGAGTAAGAAAAATTTAGTATCATTAAGAATAATTACTTCTGACATTAAGCGTTTAGTGAAGTTTTTTGAAAAAGTCACAGAAACAAAAGCTAAGTGGGCAACAGAGGACTTTGCAGAAGTAAAATCGGAGTCTTTCACTTTGGCAATTGGAAGTACACGAACATTAACATTCTTTGGAGAAGGTGTTGCTCAATCTGCGGCTAATAAAAGTACTATTATAGAGTTTCTTGTTGAGAACGTAGATGATGAATACGAAAGAATTAAAAATTTAACAAACGAAATTGTTCAGAAACCGACAACTATGCCTTGGGGTAATCGTTCGTTGTTGTTTCGCGACCCTGACGGGAATTTAATAAATTTTTTTACACCAGTTAGTCAAGAAGCTAAAGAGAAATTTGCATAAAGAATAAGCCCAGCCGTTAATAGCGGTTTTCCCGTGGTGTCAGGTCTTTCGACCATAGCCGTCAACTTAGTGACTACATGAAGAGATAAGCAACAGTTTGAGCAAGAGCAAGAGATCTTTTAATAAATACAGAAAGGGTTTCTTGCTCTTGCTCAAACTGTTGCTTGTTTTTTCTTTCAAAGAGAATCCAATAGTCCTCGTTTATTTAACGAGGATTCCCGAGAATAGCGATTGTATCGCTATTTCATTAACAACAAAATATAAAATTCACTGACAGCCTTTATATACCCCCAAAAACAAAACCACCAAAGCCTATAAGCACCCTGGTGGTTCGGATCAATTCAAACAAGCAAAAGCTCCCTCCTACACCTCAATCTGTCTGGTGACAGTGATGTTGATGGTGTTTGAAAATTCACCTACCTGAGCACTCTTCAGCTTGAAGATTCCTTTGTAAGACCAGACTGCAGTATCTGTCCCTGTTGGTAAAGGATGGTTGTCTACATAGTCACGAGAGGAATCATTGACAAGGAAAACAAACCCTTTGCCATCTTTGCGGTCCACATAGATGTCGATAGAGTCTGCAGCCCCTTTCTTCCATTTGATAAGAGGACGGTGCGCATCAAGCCCTCCTCCTATTTGAGGTTTCATGGTCATCTTGTCTAGTGCAGAATCTGCAGCAATAATCATGAGATCCCTGCCAATAGCATCGTTGTAATTCCTATGATTTTTGATTCTCTGCACCATTTTTCCCACTCTCTTAAAGATGCCGGGCTTTACAAGCAAAGGCTGTGTAAGAACAGGTGTTGGGGCAGGATAAGAAATCTCTCCTCCTCCTTCCTGGCCATCATACATCAAATTTTTGAAGCCGATTTGCTGAGATGCTACACTCTTTGCTATTTCCGCAGCTTCAAGTGAATAGATGGCAACAAGAGCATCATTGGAAACGCTGAGAACTTCATCTGGAAGTATGCCTACATTTTCTGCATGACCTGCAAGTTTAATGGAAAAGTTTTTGAGCCAAATAGCTCTGTCTTTATCTGCCCTTGGCAGATATCCCGTGTTGGTGGACATAGTTGGTTAACTGGTTTAAAAGATTCTATTAAAAAAATAACTGGCTCAATATTAGAACATTAATTTATTCGACGCAACATTTTTTTTCAAAAATATCCTCCGCAAAGACTCGTGCTTAAGCACGAATGGTGCGTACTTAAGCTCCGTTGCCTCGTGCTTAAGCCTCAAAGCTCCGTGCTTAAGCACCAGAGTTCCGAGCTTAAGCACGAAGCTTCCGTAATTACTCACAGAATGAGCGGCAATATTAACATCACTTCCGAAAGTACTCACGCAGCATTCGGGAGTACTCACAGCCTCATCGTGAGCACTCCCGATGGGGACGGAAGCACTTCCGCAGGTCCTGTGCTTATGCACGGTCACTTTTTGCTTAAGCACGGACAATATTTGCTTAAGCACAGGCACTCTGAACTTAAGCAAAAAAAGCCCGTGAGTAAGCCAGATATAGTCCGGAATAAGCTCTATTAGTTCAGGAAAAGAAATTTTGAATGCGGGCTTATGAATATTGCTACCGTCATATACGCTCCTCGGTCTGTGGCTCACAGACCGAAACCTTTCCACCATGATCAAAGTAGTCTAATTAACTCTCCTTTTTTCATGAGTGTCATTTTTTTATTTTTGATGTAATAAGCTTAACCAATTATGGAAAAATTCTTTAAAGAAAGACGAATCTCTATATAACTTTTTCCTTTATTATAGATTATGGAGATTATTTTGGATAACTGTTATGGATAGATTCCGGTCTGTGTGCCAAAGACCGGTGAGAAAGGGGTTAGTCAATTGAATGATTGGTATCCACCTTTATTTTATACTTTGCAATATCCATTAATTCTCGTTTTTAAGAGCATCAGATTCTGCCCTGGGAGTGGACGTTTTTTTTGCCCATTGATATAGAACTTGAGAAGGCGTTATAGCAGGGCCTCATGATTTTGATAAAGAAATTATTGACAAATACGATATGTATAGAATTAAACGATATTTCAAACCTTTCACTGATATTAAGCCCAGTAGGACTTGGGGCTGTGATTCACCTATTGAATTGTTTTAATTCAAGGTCTCGCATTTAAAGATTTATTTCCTATACTTCAAACTTTAATTTTAAAAAATGGTGAAGCCCATGACAATTTTTATGAAATGATAGCAAGCGAGGTATTCATAAAAGGGGATGAATTGTTAACAGAAGTTGACTTATATTTTCCTGACAAAAAGTTGCTATTTTCTGTGATTCTACAAAACATCATAGGAATGGAAAGGTCAAGATGAAGGATGAAAAAATATCAAATGAATTACAAAATTTAGGAATTAAAGCAATAAGAATACAAGGAAGTGAAATTGTCAATAACTTAGAAAAGGCAGTTGATAGAATATTGGAAGAAGTAAAAAACAACACCTAACATTGTATATAGCAAATTGGGTGTTTATTTGTATTAGACAGTTTAGTTGTGTTTAGGAACAGCGGCGGAAGTCGAAAGTACTTTGCTTTCTTCCACCCTACTTACCATATACTGGCCGTTATAGGCTAGGGTGGAACAAACTATAAATAAACTGAGAAACTTTCGACAATCAACTTATTTTTTCTTTCCGATTATGTTTTTTCGATGTTGTAATCCCCATTCTAACATCACATCTAAAACTTTACGATAAGCATACCCAGACTTTGTTAATTCATACTCTACTGTAACAGGTACTGTGTCGTAAACTGTCCGATTTATAATACCGTTAACTTCCAAATCTTTCAATTCCTTAGACAACATTCGTGGATTTATTTTTGGAATTGTCTTTTCCAATTCAGTAAAACGCTTTTTACCAAAAAGCAATTGCGCTATAATAGGCGTTTTCCACTTTCCATTAAGCACATTTAAGGTATCGTGAATTGCCAAAACGTAATCGGTTGAACAGTCTTTAATACTGTTTATCTCTGATATTTTACTCATAACTACTTCATTCAGTTGTCTCTATATTTTTGTATAGCGCTATACAAAAGTATAGTACTATATATTTTATAGTTAAGGTAGATAACTTTGTCTTAATAATAAAATGTTCCATTAAATAAAACAAAAAGAAAATGAGCAAAATACTAATTACAGGAGCAACTGGTCGTTTAGGAAAAACAGTAATTGAACAATTATTGAAACACACAGCAGCAAATAATATCGTGGCATTTGCAAGAGATGAAAACAAGGCAACTATCATAAAAGAAAAAGGAATTGATGTAAGATTTGGGAGCTATGAAGATACAGCATCCCTTGAGAAAGCTTTAAATGGGATAGATAAAATTTTACTAGTTTCTTCTCCATCAATTGAAAATAGGTTTGAGCACCACAAAAATGTAGTTGATGTAGCGAAAAAATCAGGGGTAAAACACATAGTTTTTACCGGGGCCGTGTTCAAAAATCCAAGTGTATCGAAGACCAAAAGTTTAATCGAACCCTTATTCCAAACAGATGAATACATAAAGGCAAGCGGATTGATTTATACTTTATTACATAACTCCTTATATGCTGACGAAATAAAAATCTTTGTAGGGGAAAAAGTTCTTGAAACAGGAATTATCTTTCCTGCAGGAAACGGAAAAGTTCCTTACGCTCTTCGAAGAGAAATGAGCGAAGCAGCAGCAAATGTGTTATTGCAAAACAATCACGAAAACAAAATCTATGAACTTACGGGAAATGATTTATATTCTTATGAAGATATAGCAAACATCTTCTCTTCTTTATCTGGAAAAACCATCAGTTATACAGACCTTGACACTTCAGTATATTCAGAAAATTTAAAAATTTTAGGTATACCTGAAAACTTCGTTTCAATTATGACTGGATTTGCAACTGACATCAAAAATCATCAATATGAAATAATTAGCTCTGATTTTGAAAAACTGTTAGGAAGAAAACCAACAGATCTTAAGGAATCATTAAAAGAAATTTATAAATTTTAAGATAAAACTTAATATAAATCTTGCAGACATTGGACATAATTGAAAAAAAGATTTGTAATTAAATGAATAGTTTTTAATACAAACAAAAACCACAGCCTATAACACCAGGTTGTAGCTATAGCTGGGTGATGATGAAATTTTGAGTGCGCGCTTCTAAAGCCGCACTTTTTTATTTATTTTTATAAAGCGTGCTGGCGGTGTCTCGGCGGACAGAGAAGCGCTCTAAAACCCGCCATAGCAACAACCTAGACGGGCATCAATTAGGAGTGATTTTTATTGATGAATTCCAATCTAGCTTTAAATGAAAGTATATCAGAAAATCGCTTTGCATTCAATTTTAAAGTTAAGCATGTTTTATGTTTGATAAAAAATTTTATAAACCATTTGCTCCTCGGTCTGTGACACAGACCGAAACCTTTCCACCACGATCAGAGTAGTCTAATTAACTCTCCCTTTTTCATGAGTTTCATTTTTTTATTTTTGATCTAATCCGCTCCTCGGTCTGTGGCTCACAGACCGAAACCTTTCCTCCACGATCAAAGTAGTCTAATTAACTCTCCTTTTTTCATGAGTGTCATTTTTTTATTTTTGATCTAATCAGCTAAACCAATTATGGAAAAATTCTTTAAAGAAAGACGAATCACTATATGACTTTTTCCATTATTACAGATTATGGAGATTATTTTGGATAACTGTTATGGACAGATTCCGGTCTGTGTGCCACCATAGCCGTCAACTTAGTGATGAGACAAGTAAAAAAATAGTTTTCCCTGCTATATAAAAGAGTAGTAATAATGGAAAAAGAGAGCAACAGCAACAAAATATTCCAGGAATAGTCTTGCTGTTGCTAATTTACTTTGATTAAGAATTATGTAATTCTAAACTTGCTTAAGTTGACGGCTATGGTGTGCCACAGACCGGGGAGAAGAAGAAAATACGACGTAAAAACTGAAATAGCTAATAACATATGCATTAAAGTCCCTCTCCTTCAGGAGAGGGATTTAGGGTGAGGTCTTTTAATAGATATATTTCTCAAGCATCTAAATACCTTTTCAAATCATTTCATTTTTTAATTTTTCTTTATTAATTCTATAATTAACTTCGATTTCGAAATTTATCTATATGGCTTTACTGCATTTGGTCAATTGGAATGTAAATGGCATCCGCTCCATTATGAAGAAGGATTTTGTAAGGGACATTAACACCTTGAATCCTGATATACTGTGCTTGCAGGAAACGAAAGCCGGAGTTCATGATGTGGAAACATTGTGCGCCATGCTGCCTGAATACAAAGTTTATGGAAACGCATCAAAGGCAAGAAAAGGTTATTCTGGCACAGCTATCCTTACCAAATATGTTCCCATAAGCGTAACTTATGATATGAATATTGAAGAACACGATCAGGAAGGAAGGGTTATCACAGCAGAGTATGATCATTTTTTTCTTGTAACAGTTTATGTACCAAACTCAGGAGAAGGATTAAAACGTCTTGATTACCGCGAAAAGTGGGATGCTGACTTTTTAAAGTACGTTCTGGATCTGAACGCCAAAAAGCCTGTGATCATTGCCGGAGATCTGAATGTAGCACATACGGAAAAAGATATAGCCAATGCGAAAAAGAACTATAATAAATCTGCAGGATATACTCAAAGGGAAATAGACGGCTTCAACAGATTACTTGGTTCCGGTTTTTCAGACACCTTCAGGCTGCTTCATCCGGATGAAATCAAATACACCTACTGGAGTAACTTTTTCAATTCACGGGCAAAAAATGTTGGCTGGAGAATAGATTATTTTGTGGTCAGTAATTCATTGATCAGTCAGGTTAAAGAGGCAACGGTGAGCAATGAATTCATGGGTTCAGACCATTGCCCCATTGAGTTGAAGATTGAGATAGTTAAAAGTTGAAAGCTGAAAGCTGTTCCGTTAAATATTTGATAACATTAAGAAAGGCTATAATTTACCTTTACCAACAATAAAAATATTCACTACTATGATTGCAACTATTGTACATGTATATGTAAAACCTGAGTGCGTAGAGGCTTTTATAGCAGCTACCAAACAGAATCATGAGGAATCGGTTAAAGAGGCCGGTAATCTTAGATTTGATATACTACAGGATGCTTCGGATCCATCAAAATTTGTTTTTTATGAAGCTTATGCCAGCGAAGCGGCAGCGGCTGCACATAAAGAAACCAACCACTACCTTACCTGGCGTGATACTGTAGCTCCATTTATGGCTAAACCTAGAGAAGGTGTAAAACATCAAATATTATTTCCACAAAATTCATGATTGCACCATTTGTATTTGCACGCAACCCTGCCATTCAATTCGGATCAGGAAAAATCTCCGGTCTTCCTAAAGCTGTAAAAGCTTACGGCAGACAGGTCCTTATCGTAACAGGTGCTGCTTCTTTTATTAAAAGTAAAACCTGGGAGAAATTACAGGATGATTTCTCTAACAACGGCATTACCTGGGATCATTACACAATTGATAAAGAACCCTCTCCTTCGCTGGTGGATGAATGTGTTAAAAATTTTCAGGAGAAAAATATAGAGGTAGTTGTAGCTATTGGCGGTGGAAGCGTGTTGGATGCAGGGAAGGCTATTTCTGCCATGCTGAGAGAAAATGCATCTGTACAATTATTTCTTGAAGGTGTTGGAACAAGAACGCATTCTGGCAATAAGGTACCGTTTATTGCTGTCCCTACAACGTCAGGCACAGGAAGTGAAGCAACAAAAAACGCCGTGTTGTCAGAGGTGGGAGAACAAGGATTTAAAAAATCTTTGCGCCATGATAATTTTGTTCCTGATCTGGCAATTATAGATCCTGATCTGACATTATCCTGCCCTAAGCACATAACAGCATATACTGGTATGGATGCTTTTACTCAATTGCTGGAATCATTTCTATCTACCAATGCCAACCCAATGACTGATTCTCTTGCCATAGAAGGATTGAATAGAATTTCTGCCTCATTAGTCAATTGCTATGAAAATGGCAACACGGATATTGAAGCGCGCACAGATATGGCTTACGCTTCTTTGATCTCAGGCATTACCCTTGCTAATGCAGGTTTAGGTACAGTGCATGGTTTTGCTTCCACAATCGGTGGATACTTTGATATCCCTCATGGTGTAATTTGCAGTGCATTAATGGGACCTGTCAACAATATAACGGTAAAAAGCCTTCAGCAAAAAGATCCCCACCACATTGCCTTGCAGAAATATGCTAAAGTTGGCAAGATGTTCGCAAAGGAAAAAAATAAGTCTGATGCCTATTATATCGAGTTTATTGTAACGCAGATCGATGAGCTTACAAAGAGATTGGAAATACCAGCGTTGTCTGCATTTAACTTAACAAGTAAAGACATTGACCGGATAGTCACAGGATCTGACAATAAAAATAATCCTGTAAAGCTGAGTCCAGAACAGATGGCGGAAGCATTGGAAATGGCGTTGTAAATTTCTTAGCAACACTTTGAGCAACAGCAAGGCATTTCTGAGATATTTTGTCGCTGTTGCTCAAACTGCTCCTTTCTTCAATAGCCCCTTTGAATCTACGAGGATACCCTGGAATAACAATTGTATCCCTTCCCTGAACGCTAAGAATATTTCAACCAAACAAAGCAAAATTTAAAATCTTAGGTTATTGATTAAAATGTATCATTTTACTTAATTAACCGTAGTAAAAAACCAAATTAATAAACCACAACCCAAACCAATGAGAAAACCTTTTTTCAAACATTTGCTAGCAGCCTTGTTCGCTGTTTCACTTGTTATGACAGCGCAGGCACAAAGGAAACCCAGCGATCCTAAGCATGAAAATCATTATAAGGTAGAACCGATAGATACCGACGTATTGCATATCGAATTCATTGATGCCCACTCCCAGCAAGCCTTTACTCAGGTAAAGTTAAAGATCACCAATAAGACTGAAGACTTTATCTATTTTAAAGGAAATGAACCTACATTTAAGTATGAATTCGGAGACCAGCATGCCAGCGGTGGCGGAATGTTTCAGAGTATGAATATGGTGATTGATCCTAAAGCTACGGAAACAAAAATCCTTAAAGTAAGTGGCGGTCAGAACTTTCACGTGGAAAAACTGACCCTGATTTTAGATGGTTTTTACAGAATTTCTTCAGAAGGTAAAAAGCTTAGTGCCCCTGACTTTCAAATACCAGCTTCAAAAAATGAGTTTCAGGCAGGTGGTTTTACCTGTAACCTGGAGAAAATAAAAAAAGAGACTAAGGAAACAGCTGTTAACTTCAAATGCACTTATAGCGGTTCTGATGTCGGAAAAATTGAAGCAAACAAGTTGGTTTTAAAAACAGAAAGTGGCCAGGAGTTTGCTAACGAAAACAGAAAAACTGAAGTAGATCTTGTACTTCCGGGAGAGCATGCGAAAGTTATTGGCGTATGGCATATTCCGGGTAAAACTGTAGATATGCAATTTGCGACTATGAACATCGTATGGAAAGACACTTTTACGGAATCAAAAATGAAGCCGATAAAAATCGGTGATGCTAAATTCGTTTTAGACCCGGGCGTGACGGACGCGAAGAATAAATAATAGAAATCATAAAAAAGGGATCTGTAAGATCCCTTTTTTGTCTATCATTAATCCTTGTTTGCTCAACTAGGGTTATGTAGAATAATAATTATTGGCTTGATAGTTATAGTGAGACACAGGATGAGGCGCGGAAATGCGACTGAGCTGGTGTTACAAGTCCTTCAAATAAAAAGATCGGGTATTTGTTTATCCCGATCAAAAATTAAAATAGAAGAGTATTTATCTTTAACGCATTAAACGTTAATACACTATTATTTTTTCTGAGAACAATGATTCACTATTTTTTATTTTCAATAAATAAACACCCGGAGACAGCATTTTTACAGGTATTACAAAATTATTTATTCCTGCATTGGATGTTCCCTCAAATATAGTTCTAGTCTCTTTTCCAAAAACGTCGGACACTTCAATACTTAAGTTATCAATTACCTCTGAAATATATTCAAAACGGATATCTTCATTAAAGGATGGAACAGGATAAGGACTGGTAACATATGGTCTATTTCCCGAATTAGTCTTTCCGGAAGTTTGCTGTCCTGTTACAATTTCTTCTCTTAAAGAAATAATTGTCTGTCCCAAACTTGTAATATTATTTGCACTTGAAAACACAATAGTCTGCGAGTTTAAATCAGCCTGAGTTGCTTCACCCATATTTGCCCAAACTGATTCTGTTGCATTATGTGCTCTCTGATATAATTGAATATTTAATTCAGTACTTGATATTCTGGCCGTTGGTATCGCCCCTATATTGGTAAATGTCAGATTTTCGAGTGGTGAAAAACTATTGTTTTCCCCATAGTTTCTGATCACCCAATAGTTTTCAGTTACATCTTTAACATCTACCGGAGTAATTGCAGGAACCGATTTTAGTCGGGTTACAACTACTTCTCCATCTGGATAAACACCAGATGACGGGAATGTCATTTTTATTCCTGCTCCGGTGAAATCATAGGTGCCAGGACCTGTAACATTAAGATTTGTGCTTACTCCCCGTCCAACAGGAATGGGAGATACTATATAATAAGGCTTATATCCTCCCTGCGCAGCACCTCCCTGATGCATCAGAAGATCGAGCACAAACCCGGCACCAGAACCTGCTGTTCCTTCATTAAATTGGAGATAGGACCTGAGACCAGGTTCATCACCACGAAGAATAAGATTCATATTACCTCTGATATCGCTCAATGTTCTGGTGATATTCCAGAATTTAAGTTCGTCTACCTGCCCGTTCAGCCAGTATTTATATTCAATATCACCACCACGGCACTCTCCTGTAACAGGACAAACCCCGAAATAAGCTGAGTTATGCGTCCAGGACCCAGTTGATTTTGTGCCCATTACACCAGAACCCAAAGATTCATTTCCATCTACATAAAACCTGACATTGGTTCCATCTCCGGTGATTGCAACATGATGCCACTCATTGTCAGTAATGATAGCTGGTTCACTCAGGGATGAGATGATTTTTGTTCCGCTTCCGTTATAAAGTTCACAAACCAGTTGTTTGTTTCTGCCTATTGAAGTACGGTTATCAAATGCAAAGAAAATACCTTTGAAGCTGGCTCCTTCACCATTTGTAAACAAAGCCTGACAAGTATTCGCTGAGTGATCTTTTAGTTTCAGCCACAATTCCATTGTAAATACTCCTGTATTGTTAATGTAGGCTCCTTCCGCCAGCATAGTTGTATTGCAATCTGCATATCCCATCTGATCAAGGCAGCTGTTCACACCATTAAAATCAAGGGCAGTGCCGGCATATCTGCTGGATAGTTCTGCTGTTACTGCGGAAATGGATGGAGCTCCGGACAGAAGGAAAACAGATGTGATCAATGACCCATTGTATTCATATCCTTTAAAATAATACTGCCTCTCGGGTTTTAAATAGGAGATATCAATAACACTATCTTTTCCATTGTAAATAACAAAATTACCATCGCCAAGGTCCGTACCGGATCCATATTCCTTATAACCGGAATACATCTGATTATCGACAGGATCTTTTGAAACCGGAGCTCCTTCCCTGCCAACAATTAAAACACCTTGACCATTTCCTCTTTTATAGGAAAGTCTTAAAGAGCGCGCCAGAATACCTGATATTTTAAAGTTGCTTACCTGAATTGTTGGGGCTGTAATCGGGGGTACATATTGATAGATACCCATATTGTATTGTTGACTTTGGCCCGGGAAAAATGAAATCGGTCCTGAAGACGTTATCGGACTTGCGGAACTTTGTACCTGAAAGCCCTGAACATTGGAAAATGTATAACCTGAAGGAGCTGTAAACTTAAGTATGTAACTACCATACGGGATGTTTTCAAACGAATAATTACTTCCTCCCATGATTGATAAATTACTTGAGTAAGTTGTATAAAGAACAACATTGAAAGTATTCAGTAATTCGACTTTTACATCTGCAAAAGGAGGTTCAACATCATAAATTCCATTTTTATTATAATCCATATAAATGTTGCCTTTCAGAGAATTCTGGGCTGACACAATAGGTAAAAAATTTGTAAATAGAATCAAAAAAAGTATAAGGTTCTTCATGGTCTTTGAAATTTTTACTGTTCTAATTTTGTAATACACTTTTATTTATAATATGAGCTTTAGTTTCTCCAATTTGGAACAGAAATATCATTAATCGTTGTATCAATTATTTGAAATATGGTACACCTTGTTATGAAAGAACACGGGTCCAGTATTAATTAATTATCTATTGTTTCTCTTACCCACTGAGACTACACGATACAAGATATTCTCCCTAAAATACGAAATATATTAATATTTGCAGATTGTTAAATCTGATGTTGCCCGACCAGGTGTCCTGGCTAGACTCTTATTTTTCTAACCAGGAATTCTTATTTCCTAGCCGGTTAGTTCTTTTTCAAGCTTGCAATTTCAACTTACAAGCTTGAAATTTTTATTTACCTTGTTGACAATTCCTTTTATTTGAGACAAAGGATTAGAATTAGAAAATAGCCCGCAGGAGATCATAAAAATGCAACATTTATTCTCGTAATTTTCATTGGGAAACGAGTACTATCCGTAATATACCTTTAATGCCGCTTTAATTTCATATATTTACAGTTCATAGGATGTAATTACTACATCTAATTTCTTTTTTATCAAATTTTTAACCTATAACCAATTATGAAAAAACAGTTACTGTTAATTATCCTTTTACTTATTTTCAATTTTTCCTATGGCCAGAGAGCGGCAATTCCGGATCTTATATTTAAAAATTACATTCAACAAAAATTTCCTCAATGCATAGAATCTGACTCACTGAAGATTACATGTGCTGACACAATTACCGGATACATTCGGTTAGACAGTCTTGGGATTGAAAGCCTTGAAGGAATTCAGTATATGCAAAGCATCTCTGGACTTTTATGCAGAAATAATAAGTTAAATGCCTTACCAGGATTACCTAAAAACCTTGTCGACCTTTATTGTGCTAACAATAATCTAACACAACTACCCGCTTTGCCAGAGAAGCTGGAGATTCTAGTTTGTGACAACAATCCATTGACATCCTTGCCGCAACTTCCGGCTCCTCTCTTTATTTTACACTGTGCAAATGCCAAGCTTTCGGCTCTTCCTCAATTACCTAAACTACAACATCTGCTGGTACCTAACAACTCAATTTCAACACTACCCACACTACCCACAAGTCTGACATTACTGGATATTTCAAACAACAATATTGATGCTATCGGTTATTTCCCAAGCAAACTTAAGGTGGTATCTGTTTCAAATAACAAATTGAAATGCTTGCCTAGAATGCCTGACTTGGTAAAACTATATTGCAAAGGCAATCCATTAACCTGCTTACCAAATATACCTACGACATTAAACGAATTTCAAAGTCCTACTGATGAGATCTGCGTAGCTGAAAACGTTAACGGATGCACTTCATATCCCCACATAAAGGGTATTGTTTTTATTGACAGGAACAATAATCTAATCAGGGATGAAAACGAACCCGGTGTAGCAAACGCAAAAGTCAGCGTAGATGATGGTTCAGTTGTAGTAGAAACAAACCATTTAGGCGAATATGCGGTTGTACTTGGAGCTGGAGTACATACCCTGGCGCTTAACCAGGATATTCTTTTTCACAATGACATACTTCATACTGTAACAGATCCTGATTCTATCTATGAGTTTCCTGTTCCCTATTTGGAGCCTGTCAATAATCTTAAAATTGCCATAACACCCATCTCCTTTGCAAGACCAGGATTTATCACAGGCTACAAAGTCATGCTTCAAAATTCAGGAAATAATTTTGTAAATAATGCGCAGCTTTCATTTAACTATCCTTCTCTTTTAGATTTCATAAAAACGGATGTACAATTTTCAAGTCACATCAGTAATGTTTTGACATGGAACCTTGGGAGCGCTTCTCCTGGAGAGAAAAAAGAAATAAGGGTATATTTTCAAGTACCTGCAGAAACTGATCTAATAGGCACCGAATACATCGTTTCTGCTGAAGGCAAAGGAAATTCGGAAGAAAACATCTTACTTTCTAATCAAGTAAGCTATACCTCTCTTATTACAGGATCATATGATCCGAATGATAAAACTGTTGCTCCGAAAGGACCGATAAGCGAAAATCAGGTTCTTCAAGGTCAGTTCCTAGATTATACAATCCGTTTCCAAAATACAGGAACAGATACAGCCTTTACAGTAATAGTCCGTGATACTCTTGAAGATAAGTTTGATCTATCTTCTATAGAGCTTATCAGTGCAAGTCATAACTATGAATTTCTTCAAAGAGGCAAAGCTCTGCGCTGGACTTTCACAGACATCAATCTTCCGGACAGTGTTAAGAATGAACCTGAAAGCCACGGATATGTAAGGTTCAGAGTAAAACTAAAAAACACTCTTGTTAATGGAAATGTAATCAGCAATTACGGTGCTATATATTTTGATTTCAATGATCCTATTATAACAGATACTGTGAGTACAGAAATTAACTCGGATGTTGTTGCTGGTTTAACACCAAACAAGCTGAAAAGACTTTCAGTATATCCTCAACCTGCTAAAGATATAGTCTTCATAAACGACAATTTCAACACAAGCGGAAATGGTTTGGCATCTATTGCAACATTATCCGGACAAGTTATAAATCAAGTTCCCTTTGACAAGCAGCAAAGTAATACAATTACAATTCCATTATCAGGAATCAAAGAAGGGATGTATATTCTGTCTTTACAATTAAATGGAGAATACTTCCATGAAAAAATAGTAATAGAATAAAATTGCTATGATATAATTCAAACATAACAAAACAGCCAGTTGAGAAACTGGCTGTTTTATTTTATAAGCACATTCTATATCCTCCTCTTCCTCTATATTGTAAGTCAACGGGTTTGAAAATTCCAAAGCATTTCTCCAACTCCTTAAATACTTTGTACCTTTGATTATTATTCCTTAAAGAGGTATCTTAGTAAAAGATGGGCAAATAAAAGTATGATGAATTTGTATAATAATCAGACTAAAAAGCATGAAAGAATTCGAACTTAAAAACAGCGACCCTGAGGACATTGAAGACGTACTTAAAAAAGTTGAAATCTCATTTGATTTTGAATTCTTAGATGATGAACTTTTACATTTGAAGACATTCGGAGAGCTTTGTGATCATATTATTAACAAGATTCAACTTATTCACTCAGACGATTGTACAAGTCAGCAGGCATTTTATAAGATTCGTAATGCAATTAGCAAATCTCTTCATCTTGATCCTAAAGCAATCGCTCCGGACACTTCTCTTGCGGCCATTCTACCGAGCAACGACAGACGTTCCAGAATAAAAAATATAGAAATGATCTTAGGTTTTAAGTTGCACATATTAAGACCACCTTATTGGATAGTCATAACTCTTCTTGTTTTATCAGTTGCATCAGTTGTCGGACTTTTCATTAAATTCTCTATTGGTGTGGCAGGCCTGGCTCTTTCTATATCTGGATTCTGGCTGGCATTTAAAACGGGTAATGTACTTAACCTGCAAACTGTTGGTCAGCTCACTGAGAAGATTACAAGAGAGAACTATCTGAAATCCAGACGTAACCCAAAGACTTTTAACAAGCAGGAAGTTGAAAAATTATTGATAGACTTGTTCAGTGATGGTCTTGACTTAGAAAAGAGTAAATTGACGAGAGAGGCGACGTTTAATTGAATATCCCAAGACGGTTATAAATGGTACCATCTGAATTATTAACACTTTTTAGCTCCCTCGATTTCGAAGAAGGAGGTTCTATTAAAATTAATTCATGCAAATGGATTGAAGAGAACCTCTACCTTGAATTGAATATAAATTCAGGATCTCAAGAATCCAGCGAACAGTTATGGGAAATAATTATCGAAAAGATAAAAGAAGAAGCAATCCAAAATACATATGCATATTCAATAGATGAGTATAATGAACATCCGCTTTTACTTGAATTCAATGATACTCCTGCTGAATTATACAGTAATTCAGTAGGAGAAAATCATGATAAGTTAGTTATTGAAATAATAGAAATTCATTCACAAAAATTTGGAGACTGGATTCCATTAGATAAATATTTAAATAAATGCTCAGAAGGTTTGGTTATGGCACCCTAAAAACTTCCTTTGGAACATTCAACAATGTAATTCGAATTAAAGTAACCAGTATCTCCAACATAGAAATTACAGGCTCCGATAGTTATTCAACAACCATTGATGCATATGGATACTTTATTCCGGGATATACCAATCCATTGTTTGGCATTCTTGAAGCAACGCTTAATGGGCCGGAAGGAGAGTCTTCATTTAATGCGGTTATTGCATATGACCTTACATCCCTGACTTCAAATAAAAATACCTATTTGCAGAATTTAAAACTATCAGTAAGCCCTAACCCAGCTTCTGACCTGATATCTGTTGACTTTAAAGATCTTGCTTCGGACAATTATACATTAAGGATTACAGAGCAAAATGGGGCTGTTGTAAAAGAAAACAATATCTATGCTGCAAAAGGTGAAAGCCACAACATTGATATCTCCGATCTAAAAAATGGTTTATACTTCCTTGAAGTATCTTCTGACAATGGAAAAGCTGTTAAGAAAATTGTAAAGCTATAAGCACTTTCAGAATAATTAAAAGTCCCGTCTTATTTTTCACTAAGACGGGACTTTTAGTTTATATAAAAACAGAATCAGCTTCTCCCAGTGCGATAAAGTATGGGCTTAAGACTTTTGCTTACTAGTTTACTCCGTATATTTGCATTTTTTCTAAAATATTCCGAAGGTATTACAAACGGAATAATCTGATAAATGGATCCTTATTTATTTCACAACATTTAAAGGAATACTTTCAAAATCCTTTTCAGAATATATAAGTACATAATACAAACCTGAAGCATAAGAGTTAGTAGGAATTGAAATGGTATACATGTTTACATATGATTCATCAAAAACAATCTTGCCATCCACACCCACAACCTTTATGGAAATTTCATCCTGATCATATCCCGATAAATTTATGATAAAATTACTACTACATGGGTTGGGGTGTATGAATGATGATTTTACCTGATCATGACCTCCCAGATATTTGACAGGACTGAAGGAATAGGAACCATCATAGTCTGTGGTCTTAAATTTATAATATAGTCTCTCTTTATAATTAATATAATCACTGTATTGATAGGATTGATTTCCATTAGAAGGAACATGACCTATGGAATCAAAATCAATTCCATTTTCAGAAGAATAAATTGCATAGTGCTTTACATTTCTTTCCAAAGCTACTTTCCATTGAAGTATAGCTATACCTTCTTTAGCCTGTAGCTCAAAACTTAACAGTGTTACCGGAAGTGTTCCATCATAAGGACCGCTAAATTCAGAAGTACTGAAATCAGGGCCGGTCGCTGTAGATGAAATAAAACTGGAGCTAGGTACGCTTTCGAAAAGAACAAGGTTAAATTCTGCTTTTCCATCTGCATCAGTTGTGACAACTGTAGTGCCTATATATTCAGATCCTTCTCCATAACCTGAAGGGTCAGGTATTGAATTTGAAAAGAATTCCAGCTCATAAAATGTTAATGGTTCTCCGAACATAGTACCATTTATATTCACATCAGAGGGGTTGATGATAACTGATTCAAGCACCGGAAAATTTTGCAGTTTATTAGGGCCTGTGTCAATATCCTTTAGTTCATTGGCTGTAACACCATCATTGTTCAGATCAATTCCTAACAAGGCATTATTATAAATTGAATTACCAAGGAAGCCATTTCCACTTCCACCGTCTGTGGTGACATTGATTCCGTTTCCGCTGTTATGTGCAATAACGTTAGCTCTATCACCGGAAAAGCCAATAAAGTTTCTTCCGGCACCTTCAGCTATTCTGATTCCATCTGAACCATTACCTAAAGCAGTTGTACCGTCGCTTCCCAATCCAATATAATTATTATAAACCTCGTTCTGGTTCGAATTGCCCTTTAACAAAATTCCATGCAACTGATTTTTTGAAATGATATTGCGCTCTGATATCAAAGCCCCTCCGATAACAGTATTATCAGAATCCACTAATTCTATTCCAGAAATGATGTTAGGTATTCCTGCATTTCCTGTTATGTCTGTTCCAATAAGATTTCCTATAACAGAATTACCATTTGAGGCATTGATGCTTATCCCATTACTGCCATTACCTGATATGACATTTCTAGCAAACGGGGAATTCCGTCCAATAGAATTTGTATTGGAGTTAGATATGAGTTCAATACCATTCTCTGTATTAGGAATAGCAAGAGTTCCGGTGATATCCGTACCTATCAGGTTACTATTAATAGAATTTAAAGTACTTTGATTTAACCTTATTCCTGTAGCATTTCCGGAGATTATATTCATTTCCCTACTATCACCTTTACCATTCAGGTCAGAACCTATAATATTATTGTTAGCTGCATTAAGATTAATCCCTATTGTATTTGGATTAACACTTCCATCTCTGAATAAACCAATATAGTTTCCGAATATATAATTATTGTCTCCCTGGATATGAATACCTGTATCAAACCCACCAATACTTAACCCTGTTACAGTGCATTGGGAAGCTAATATTCTTATTCCGGCTTCATTAAGTGTAAGGCCATTGCCATCTATTTCCACAGGAGGAGGGCCAGAATACCCTATACCACCTTGTTCCATTCCATTGATATATACAGGACCTATAATATCGGGAAGTTGAGTCATAAGTGATATTCTGATATTACTGACGGAAGGCACTGTGAATAATATGAAGTCTTGATCAGGAAAAGAATTAGCTTCCAGAATCGCCTGTCTGAATGATCCAGGTCCGGAATCATTAACATTATCCACAAAATAAACCGCAGCTTGTAACCTGTGAACGCTGATAATAAAAAATAACAGTAAACTTATAATCCTCATGACCTATGTATTGTTCTTTTTAAATAGAAATTAGGGGAATAAAGCCTATATCGATTTTCGTTATACGCCTTTAATCCCCTACTACAATTGTCTGTTTTTGAGGTAACCCTTTATGTATATGCAAAAGTGACCGAGATTTACAAACGTAATATTTGGGATAACTAACGATAGTTTTTGATTTAGGAATGATAGACTTTGCTTATGCTGTTTATTAGCCAACATAAAACAAATAAATTCATTATAACAATTATATACTGCTCATCCTCGAATTGTTTATTTTATTCATTCTTCTATACCTGTTTTAAAATGCTTTATAGCTAAACTTATGTTGCATTAGAAATTCTGTTATAATAAACTTCTACAAATTTCATATAGCTGTAACCCTCCAGATAATAAAAAGAACAATGTAATGAAAAAGCATTTTACATGAAGTAACATTGAATTTTTATAAATATTTTTTCATTCGACGAGGCTACGTTTTTTTTTGCCACTCAGTCTTGATAAAAAAACAACACAACTAACAACAAAATTATGAACGCAAAAATCTACTTTAAGCAATTGCTTGTGATGGTGATTGTATTCGTCTGCTCCATTAATGTCAATGCCCAGAAGCATGGATGGCATGGATTTAAGAATGCAATAAGCAGCGTATATCCCAACCCATCTACTATCGGAGATACATTAGTATTAAAAGTTCATGCAGCTGCAACTGATACATTTTCGGTTGCTATTTTTAATGATGCTGATAGTATTAACCTGAAGGTAAACGGAGGTAAGACTACTTTGCCTCTCCTTAACGTTGGAGTATATCATTATATAGTATCAGACACTGATGGCAAAAAAGTTTCATTGGGTTCTATTATAGTAAAAGAACCAAGAGTAAGAACTATTGTTTCCCCTAACCCTTCCACCGTTGGAGACACTATATCCATTAAGGTTGAAGCTCCTGCATCAGAGTCTTTCACTCTTACAATTGCAGATACAGGTGATGTTGTATTGCATACTTTAACAGTCACGGGCGGCACTTCCCTACTGCCTCAATTGCCGGTGGGCTATTATACATATTCCCTTGTGAATGTTGATGGAAAGACAGTATCAAAAGGTAAAATAAACGTAAAAGCTCCAAGAGTACTTTCACTCGTAAAATACAATCCTTCAACAGTTGGAGATACCGTCTCTCTCTTAGTATTTGCAGGACCGACCGAAATTTTTACATTAACTATTGCTGATACCGGAGGTGTTGTAATAAATACATTGAGTGTGCATGGCGGAGCAAACGTACTTCCTGTCCTTCCGGTAGGAGTTTATTCCTATGCACTGGAAGACGCGCAAGGCTATATTGTGTCTGGAGGCAAAATAATTGTCAAGGCACCTAAAATTAAAAGTTTTGTACACCCTTATATCACTCATGCAGGAGATACACTGTCAATCAAAATAATTGCGGATGCAACCGAATCATTCACATTAAATATTTATACATTCAGTGATAGCTTGGTTCAAACTTTAACTGTCAATGGAGGATCTAACACCTTACCAACTCTTGCGTCAGGATTTTATTATTATGAACTTGTAAGCATTGAAGGATATAAAGTATCCACAGGAAAAATTGCCATACTTCCTCCAAAGGTGCATACAGTCATAGCTCCAAATCCATCTAATGCAGGAGAAGCGACCATTGCTGTAGATGCTGAGATTACTGAAACCTTCACCTTAAATATTTTTGATGCAGCAACCCTGGTTTCTACACAAACTATTACAGGTGGAATTACTTTACTTCCTGCAACACTTGATTCCGGCATACATTTCTATACTGTAGTAAATGCTGACGGGTCCATTGTATCCAAAGGAAGAATTATGATTTATTAATTACAGGTGTTATGACAAAAGTGAGCTCATTGGTCGAAAGATCAATGAGCTTTTATTTTGATTTGAAAACCTGGGGGAAAGTAAAACTTTCAACTTAACTTAGATTTTACCATACATAGGACGTCATGGTATGCCGACAAAGCAAGCCCTTTAAGGGACTTATGGAAATTGATATGCTGGCTCTGGTAAAAAACTCTATATATTAAAAATGTATTTAGATAATCCATTGCTCTTTGTGATAACAACAATTATTTTTAACATTATAAAGAAAATCGAATCATATTAAAGTTTAGCTGACGGAGAAACAGCCATACTTAGTAATAACTTAAGAAATTAACCTGATGAGAAAAGAGGTTTCAGACTTTTGGGTTGGAAATTTTGAAAGAGAAGATGCATACTTTAACTTTTTTGGTGAAAATCCAGACTTCTATCAAGAAGAGAATGATATTGAAGAAAAGTACATTTCTAAATTTGCAGAAAGTCAGAATGAAAATTGGATTGATCACGACTTTATGGAAAGCGGATTTGAAGATGGGAATGAATCTTTTATTGAAAGGTTTAAAAAGTACTCATATTCTGATCAATGGATAGCAGAGGTATTTGATAAAGCTAAGGAAACAAATTTAAAGAAAATTAACACTATTGTATTCATTACCAAAGGTAGGATTCAAAAGCCTACATCTATATTAACACCAGAGTATTCATTGCTATATATCGGACAAATTGAATACAACATTTAACACTATTTATTCTGCTTATAACGGATTAAAAAATGCTAAGAGAGAAACAGGACATGTCTTTCAAATCCTCTTAAGAAATTTTCTCTTTCACTGTTTCCTGTATTCTTTCTTCCATGTCTGCATCAAACTGCTTTATAGCTTCAAATGAATTTTGTACAGATAGTCCTGTTGTAGTGATACTTCGAGGGCTTCCATCACCTTTGATATACCTCTTGCCTCGCTGCTTGTGGCTGATCCTGTAGTTTTCAAGTGCTTCTATACATTGATTGTACTTAGCATTTAGCCCCCGGTCATCATTATTTTTCAAAAAAGACTTAAGTTTATATCTGTAGGGTTCAAGCGCTTCTAAAAACTCCCTACTATGTTTTGGGAAATACTTTCTGGAAGTCATCATAGCTCTACCCATGACAGATTCCATCTCCAATCCCAGAATAAGATCCATTAGCTGAATACATCCAATCTGCAAACCACTTACCCCTTCAAGAAGACATTGGCTATTCATATCCATCAATCCCCAGACGAAAGATGGCTGAATATGCTCACGCCATTGTTCCATATTTAGCTTTTGTCTTCTTACCTCTCTGTTAAAGACAGTAGTTATCCCAAGGATACCTTCATAGAGCATATCCAAAGCATTTGCAAGCATTTCTTTATCGTTTGCTATCATTGCATTCAAAATATTCATACAGGCTATGTTAGCAGTTGTACCAACTATTTCAGTCATAATGAATATTTTTATCCAGTGCTCCAACTGTCCTTGAAATTCCTTGCAAACCCAGTTATGGATTAAGGAAAGATCATTAAATTGTATTTTGTCTATCAGTATATTTGTTCCAGGGGCTTGTCCATTTACCTGACAATTCATGAGCATAATGCTCCATAAGGTGCCGCAATGCGGATGCTCTAACTTGTCAGCAAGGTAAATTAAAGGCTTCCAGATTTGATTAGGGAAATGCATCTGTTGCTTCTGAAATTCTTCAGGCTCAGGAGGCAGATAGTTCCAGCGATAGCAATGGGCAATTAATGTTAATACTGAAAAGAACTTCTCTTGTTCCCAATAATTCAAAGCATCTATCTGAATATCCTCGATGGATACATCTTTAAGAGCTTCGTAAACGAAACCTCTGACACCTCCCCTCTCCTTGCTATTCCATAGATGTATTCTATTCAGCAATTCTATATATTTATTAAAAGGTTCGGGCAATTGAGTAAAAGGCAATTTTTGAGGAAGAAAACTTGGATGTTTTAAGAATAGCTGAATTTGCTCTGACAGGACAATGGGAGGCATATATTCTATACTTTTAGTCTAACAGGGGTGAATATAGACAATGCTTCATTTGTAAGGCTGAGCACTTTGTGAATGCAACCTATCAATATGTGAAAGTGGGTTTTGGATTATTAATGCCCATTTCAAATTAAAAGAATTGTTTCAACAACTAAATTAATATGCCTATAAAAATTGAATGATTAAAAATGACTGATGCATTAAGGCTAATTAAACTGAAAGAATACTGCTATCTATTTCACAAAAATTTATATACCTGATTCTAAAATATTTCAAAAGAATTATCAGGATAACTGGGTTAATCTTTAGCTTTGAACTAAGAGTAGACATTGATTAATAAACTTTAATAAAATATGGGACAATCGAACGATTAATTAGAATATATGACAGAAAGGATAAAAGTTATTTTCGGGAAAAGATATCATGGAACCTTCCGGCCGGAGCTGAAAGAGAAAAAGTGATCGTTAAGAAGTTAAAAAGACCGTTAGAGTAATACGATTTGGTGGCTGGGTTAACAATGACAAAAAAAATGGGGACTTTTACTTATGGAGTACATCTGACTTCCATTCAAAATAATCTTTATCTACCTCATAAAATTGTAAACCTTTTATTTCAATTCCATCTGAATACTGTAATCTTATCCTAGCTATTTGAAGAAAGAAGAAGGACTCTTTGAAGATTTCTAAAACTTGAAATACTATGCTATAATTATATTTTCTCTTGAAAACTACCAGTTATAGTATGTGTGAATAATTTCCTTTTAATAGAAGTTATTAATTCTACCCTATTAACAATAAACCAATTATACCATTTTTAGGAAACTTTTAAGCATTTCATCAACTATCAAAGCTTTATATGATTAAACAAGACTAAATGTACTCCCATCAGACAAACAAATGTGTTCCTCAAGATACTCTGTCTGGTTGAAGTCCAATGGCTTCAAGCCACAAATGACAGTAAATTTATCAACTTGCAGATTTCGAAGAAACAACTTTGTCATTAGAATGTCGATTTTTGTTCATTATTTAATTTCACCAGTGAAGGTTATCGAACTTATTTTGGATAGGGGAAAAAGAATGCTGCACATTTTTAAAACCAATCGGGGGACAAGACTTGAAGGTAGGTTACATAACAAAAACCAGAACTCAGATTTTTATACAAGGAATAGGAATTAAATATTTGCTTTAAGAAATTGTTTCCAAGCATAACAGAGATCTAGGAATTCTTTGGTATCAAACTCCCGTGCTCCTATAATCTTATTATCATTTATTTCACCGATTTTTGATTTTCTACTACCCCATAAAAAAGGTTGATATATTATAAAACCATCCTGAGTATAGTCTGGAACATTTCTATTTATCAGCTCTTTTATCCATTCGATTTCTAAATCTAAATCTCCCAAATCACTAATACCCTTTATAATGTTTAATTCTTCATAAGGAGGATCAATGATAAAAGCATTTATTTCTTCATCATTACCATATGGCTTAATTTTTTTTATGGAGTGTCTAATCATATATTAAACTTAGGAAATGAAGACTTAACGGGATTAATGGAAATCATCACACTATATAATCAATCATCAAAAACTTCAACATATATATAATCTTTTATCAAAGACAAACCTGACAAAAATAATACTGCCCATCCCTTAATCCCATAAATCTCGATTCAAAATAAAAAAAGGTTCGCTTTCTGCAAACCCTTTTGAAAATTATTATATCTTAAAATAATTCTTACCAGAAGTGCGAAGGACAAATAACCCTGTTCTTCATCTTCAGTCTGTATCCCACAACGATCTCATGAGAACCAGCACTGTAAAGTCTTATATCACTTGTTGTATAATCGTATGCATAGCTGATATCCCATGTATTGTTGATGATAACACCTGCAAGAAATGCGATCGCATCTGTATTACGATAAGATACACCAGCCCATAAGAAATCTCTGTAACGAAGCTTTGCATTAATATCATAAGAAATGGGTGCCGGAGAAACTGATTTTACGCAGAAAGATGGGATAAGAGCGAAGTCATATCCGATAGGGAATCTATAACCTGCCATTACAAAATAATGCTGAGATAGTTTACCTTCAGAAACAACTCCATCTTTTTTATTGTAAAGATTTTGTGGCATCACCTGAACCATAGAACCTCCTATAAAAAATTTATCAGAATACACCCAGAAACCAGTATTGATATCTGCAAGAGATGTATTGGTTGAACTTTGAAGCAAAGCATCATCAGGGTTTGCAGTATGCAGCATATTGGCATTTAAAGAGTACTGCTGAAGTCCTCCCATGATACCTAATGAAGCATATAGATTTTTGGCGAATTGCAGATGATAAGAATAAGCAAGATCTATGGTTGTGTTTTTAGTTGGCCCGATAACATCGTTAGATATTATAGCACCGACTCCATGAAACCCATTTTTTTTATTTTTTGACCTGTTATTGGTAACCCTGCCCCTTCCAAGAGCAGTGTGAGCACTCAGGTACATTGTACGAGGAGCACCTTCAAATCCAACCCACTGCTTCCGGAAACCTAATCTGATGTCTGTGTAATCTTCAGTTCCTGAAACTGCAGGGTTCAGCATAAATGGATTAACCATATACAGAGAGTATTGCGGCTTCTGCTGTCCCAAAGCAAATACCGAACATACCAAAACAAGTACCGCTGATAAGTAATATTTTTTCATTGTTGCCATTTAACTCTTACTTAAATCTTTTGTTAGTTCGTCTTCCCACGAGGAGCGAGACTTTAATGAATGTGAATTGTTCACACTCAACTCTAATCTTTTTCTAGGTTTGTCACCGAGGAACGAGGAATCTGAGTTCTTAAAATCTCAGATCCTTCGCAAGCTCAGGATGACAATGAAAGCTTTAAACTTTATACGTTAAGCTTACTTCAGAATCTGAACATATCCTGAATAAGGCTCTTTAAAGATCACACTATGAAGATCTATCACATAGAAGTATGTTCCATCTGGAAGCACTTCTCCATTACGGTAGTTAGTTCCATCCCATTGTTTTAGGTTTCCTGTCCATTTCCAAACAAGAGTACCCCAACGGTTATACACTTCGAAGGTAACATTCGGGAATCCGTTAATATTTTCAATTTCCCAGGTATCGTTATTACCGTCTTTGTTTGGTGTGAATGCATTCGGAATTTTAACAGGTCTTTCAACAAATACCTCAACTTCATCTGTTGAAGAACATGTATTCGTGGCATCAGCAACAGTTAACACATAAATAGTATTATCAGTCGCTGTAAATGTTGGATTTGGTATATCAGTGAAGTTTAGTCCAGTTGCAGGAGACCATGAATAAAGATCTCCACCGCTACCGTTCAATGTGACAACTGTATTTTCTAGAACATAAATATCACTTCCTGCATTCGCTACCGGAGTAGGGATTACAGTTACAGTTACAGTATCAGAGAATCTCGGACATACACCGTTATCTTCTTGCAAGGTGTACTTACCCGGCTGATTTACTATTAATGATAATGTTGTATTGCTTAAAGGAAGACCATCTTTAAACCACTTAAATGTTGTTCCTGTACCTATAACAGCAGTATAAGTTGTATCATCACCTGAACAGAATGTGGCATCAGACTCAACTATATTAGGCTGAGGTACATCTAAAACTGCCATCTTCACTGTGTTTGATGTTCCATATGGAGTAGTTACACAGGTTAACGGAGATGTCATTTTAACATATATCTCATCTCCATTATTGAATGTTCCACTGTATGTAGCGGAGTTAAGAGGAAGAGAAAGCAGTGTTCCGTTCAGATACCATTCATAAACAGAAGGTAGTGTATTATAAGTTGGAGTAAATGTAGTTACAGTTCCCTTACATATAGGATCCTGAGCAACTAATTTAATATCCGGAGTTATATTAGATAGCATCTGAGCCAATGCTATGTTTGAAAATACCTCTTGCTTACCCGGAGCAATACAAGTCTCTGAAGATTTTAACTTCACCTGTACCTTATCTCCGTCATTTAATGTTGCTGATGTAAACTGATCACTGTTTGTTCCTGCTGTTATACCATTAACCGTCCATTCATATACTGGAGTAGTTCCTCCTGCTACAGGTGTTGCCTGGAAGGAAACAGTCGAGCCCAAACACACTTGTCCTGGAGGAACAATCGATACGGATGGATTAGAATTTGGAGTCACTGTTATAGTCACTTCATTACTATTTCTAGGTCCGCAACCTAATACATCGTTAACGACTCTTCTATAACTAGTGGTTATTGTCAAAACACCTGGATCAAAAACCGCATTAGTTGAATTACTAATTGGATTCCAAGTTGTTCCGTTAGTTGAATATTGCCAAGAATATTTGTATGCAACATCATCCTTTCCTCCTGTAGGAGTTACAAGCTCAGCAAAAGCTGCAGGATCGCCATTTTCACAAATGGTTTGATTGCTTCCTATCTGTCCACCAGTTAAAGGAGCTCTTGTGACAATCTTAACAGGAGCTGTTTGTGCAGTATTGCAAAGAGGAGGACCGTTAGGATCCGTTACATCTTTTATGATCCATATGGTCCCAGCAGTCAGGGATCCCGGATATTTATAAACTACATCGCTTGGTACTAACTGAGCTGGTGCATTTGACCATGGTCCGGAAGCACTTGATGTTGATATTTTCCAGACAGAACTAGCCGCCGATGAAACATTAGATGGAAGTGTTTTCGTTTTTATAGTGTCCGCATAAGAACCACTACATATATCCTGATCAGAACCAATGCTACCCGCAAGAATTCCAGGCAAAATAGTTATTTTAACTGGGTTAGATAATACTGACTGACAGCCTGGAGAGTTTTCTAGCCGTGCAAAGTAGATGGTTGATGCCTGCGGAACCGGCGTAAAGCTACTTCCTGTTGCAGCAGGAGTTACATTAACAAATGAGCCGGCGGTACCTGTCAAAGAATATTGCCATTGATAATTATAGTTTCCATCACCACCAGTTGGAGGAGTTTTCTCAGTTAAAGCATTGATTGTATTTCCGCTGCATAAAGTCTGATCATCACCTATCGTTCCTGGCTTAACAGTTGGATTTACTGTGTAAGTAACCACATTACTCTCCGCTGTTGGTGAAGGACATAAGGTTGAAGATACAATTCTTTTCACCGTATATATCATTGCCGTAGTTCCTGTGTTTGCAGGAAATGCCGGCACTACATAACTTGCCCCTCCTGGGATAGCAGGAGAAGTTATGCTATTTGCAGTCACTTGCCAGCTATAATTATAATCTGCCGTTCCATTTGCACCTGTTGGTGAAACCTGGTTAGCAATATCAGCAGGATCTTCTCCACTACAAACTGTTCCACCTCCGACTATTGTTCCACCTTTTAGGTCAGGTAGCACAGTAACTTTTACTACATTTGAAGTTGTTGATGCTGCTCCGCAGCTTCCTGTTACCACAAGTCTATATTGCATGGTGTCAGTCAAAGTACCTGGCGCATATCCTGCAGTAATTCCAATTGGTCCAGCCCATGTGCTGCCGGAAGCATCCGCAAGGGACTCCCATCTGTAGGAGTAGGAATCTCCAGATTTTAATCCTCCTGTCGGAGGTGAAGAAATTGCAATGTTTGCAGCAGAAGTATTATAGCAGATCGTCTGGTTCGCCGAAATCACAGCAGCAATCATATCTGGCACTAAAGATATTTTGATTGTATCTGAATATTGATCAGGACAAGCACCAGAACTTACCTTTCTTCTATAATAAACTTCTGCATTTACAGCCGCTGGAGGAGTATAAAGAGCAGTATTTGCACCAGAACCTCCCAAAGCAGGTGAGAAGGCTATATTATTAGACGATTCTTGCCATTCATAGGCATAAGTTCCTGATCCTCCTGTTGCAGGAGTATTTGTAAATGCAGCCGGAGTTGCACCTTTACAGATCGTCTGATCAGAAGAAATGGTTCCAGGAATTATACCTGGAGTTACTGTGTATTTAACAACATTACTTTCTGCAGTTGTATTGCATTCCAGAGATTTAACCTCACGTTTATACTCATAAGTAACAGGTGAAGAAGTCGTATTTGTCAATGAATTGATCACAAATCCTGAAGTGTTGGTACTTCCCGCATCAGCAGAATAGGCTCCTCCATTTACCGACACTAACCATCTATAGTTCCAGTCTGCAGGAGCATTAGCTCCACCAAAAGGTAACTTCAAGTTTGTTATATCAGCAGGATTTGCTCCGCTACAGATTGTTGCACCACCGGCTATTGATCCTGGTAAAAGATCCGGTCTTACAATGATCGTTACTTCGTTGGATGTATCACCTTCTGCAGAACAGCTTCCTTTTACAATTAGTCTATATTTGGTTGTGTCAGTCAGATTTGCAGAAAATGCATATCCCGGAGTAGTAAAAGAATTTACCCAGCCCGTTACTGGATTTGCCTTATCCGGCAATGTTTGCCACTGATAAGTATAAGAATCTCCAGATTTCAATCCACCTTTGTGTGCTGTACTGGAAAGATCCGTTGGTTTTGTATTGTAACAAATAGTTTGTGTTAATGATACTGTACCTGCAATAACCGGTGACACCATTGCTATTTTAATTGTATCAGAGTAAACAGCCGAACATGTTGTTCCGCCAGAGGTAGAAGTTACCCTTCTGGTATAATAAATAGAGTCAGTCAGAACCGGAGGAACATAAAGATTTGTAGTTGCGCCTGTTCCACCAGCCACATTTACAAAAGGACCAGCTGGAATTTTAGATGACAACCACTGATACGTATAAGTTCCTGAACCACCCGTTGGCAGTGTCTGAGTTAATGCAGCAGGTGCAGTTCCTTTACAAATTATCTGACTTGCACTGATTGTGCCTGGCTTTAAAACAGGCATTACTGTAATTGTTACAGGATTGCTGTTTACAGCAGGACAAACACCTGAACTATCCCTTCTTATATAAGTGTAAACTTTATCTAAAGCAGAAGTATTATTAAACACTGTATCAGCAGGAGTTGCAAAGGTATAGTTTTGTCCGTTTCCTGTCGAACCTGTAATTTTCTTACCATTTACGAACCATTGATACTTACCTGCACCTGTGCCTCCTGCTGCTACAGGAGTAGTGAATGCAACAGGTTTAGTACCACTACAAATTATTTGGTTCGCAGTTGGTGTCACAGCTGTATTTGGCACATTGACAGTAAGAGTCAACGAATCCTGAAGGTAACATGACTTATTACTTGTAAGGCCATCTCCATCATCAACTTTAAAGAAATAGGTTGCGTTATCAGCAACAGTGATATTATTCAAAGTTAATGTAACAGGAGAAGTTGTTACTGCTGTAGGCGCAGTTATAACAGTGATTGTGGTACCTACTTTTTTATACCATGAATATTTATATCCCTTTTGAGGAGGTGTTGCGGCATTTAGAGTATATTCTCCAGTAATGGTAAGATTACTTCCCGCACACATAATTGTATCATTATCAAATGCTTTATTTACTATCACTGTTTTCGGAGGAGAACAAGGACAGTTTTCAGTTAAAGTAACTGGAGTACGAGGGCATGGTGCGGCTGGAATTTCAAATTTAACATCGAATACCATACCTGATTTACTTTGCCCCCCGGTACCATATCCATCACTTCCGCCACTTCTGCTTACTGTTGTTCCATTGAAATCATCCCAAACAACCCCTTGATTACAATCACTTCTACCTACACTTATATTTCCGTTTCCGGAAATGACATTATTATTCTGAACTATAAAAAAGTCCCCAACAGGCAAAGTAGTTGTTGATCCAGTAAGCACCAATGTTTCGATTTTTACCTGAGCTTCTGCCCCTTTGGTTCTGGTCCAGTTAGTTGTAAAAGTACCATAAACTTTAGTAAGGTCTGCGTCTTTACCTCCACCGTTAGTGGCAGGTTTTGACCCCACGATACTGTAGCTGATAGTTGCTGACTTTACATCACCTGTATTATACAATTCAGACTTAAGATTAATGCTTAATGAGGTAATTTTTATAGGAGTAGTATTGGTAAACTGGGATTGATATGGATATTTTGAACCTGGATTCAAGTTTTCCCAGGCATCATCAAACTGAGCATCGCATGATTGTGCTTTTTTAAACACAGTACCCATCCCTTTCGCAGACTTGGTATAGTATACAGTTTTATTCCCTGAAGCATCCGCCGCAATACCGGTAAGATCTATTGTATCTTTCAGGCTTCCTTCAGTAGTTCCAAGAAGTTTGCTTGGGTTTACAGATTTATCATACCAACTGTAAATAACACCTGGGGACTCCGAAGAATGAAGATTTAAACTCACATATCCTGAATTTCCACAATAGGTATGCTCATTAATAGTTGCTTTATTAACACAAGGATCGCAAACAGGCGTGACCACTGTAGCAGTTTTTACAAATCCTACTGCTGGTGCCAAAACAAATCCGTCTAAAACGAAATCGTTACCTGGACCGCTTGTACCTTTAAGATCTCTCACTTCCAGCGTATGGGTTCCACCAGTTGTTGCGGTCCAATTGGCTGTCATTTTGATCCAATTTTGATTTGCACCTGTATTTCCAACAGCTACAAGACTACCATCTATGAAAATTCCAATTTTTGCTGGAGTTCCGGAATTTACAGTATCTGGAGTTGTTTTCGCAAATTCTGTATGCTGATTTGCGACATAACCAGAAAATGCAAACTTATCACCTATAGCACCTGTAAAAGTCCAACCGACAACCTTTCTTCCAACTGGACCTTTGGCATCCACTACATAACGTAACGACCCTGCAGGTTCTCCAGGAGCCTGAGGTAAATTACTCCAAAATGAATTCCCGGATGAAGTATTTGCTGTAACATTGTATTTACTGTCTCCATAAGTCGCAATTGGATCATAATAAGGTGAACCACTCAAAAATCCAGTAGGTCCCTGATTAAAGTCTCCATTAGCCAATACGTTACCCACTGCCATATACCCAACTGCTGTGTAAGATACTGCAGCAGGAGTTTTTACACGATACGGATTGTTTGTGCTTACTGAAACACCCGGAGCTGAGGTTAATTCCCAGTGATCAAATATTAATCCTCCTGCAACAGTAGCAGTCAAATCGGTAAGTGAATCCTGAATACATGGACTTGCTGTTGCTATTATACTGGAACAGTCAGTTATCGGACCAACTACTATTTCGTCTTCCTGGCTCTCCTGTCCACCGAAAGAAATATTATCGATACCATAGTCATACCCTCTTGGCTGAGATACGGTCGGAGAAACTTGTCTGATTTCAAGCGTTGCAGAATTTACAGTGGCTCCTGCAGTCCACGGAAATGTAAATGTCTTCCATTTGCCGACAGCAGCTATGCCGCCATTTGCAGCAAAATTAGTGCTTGCCTGCCCTACTTTTACTCCATTTACTAAAACATCCAATAACACATCTCTGAAAGGGGCTACAGCAGGAGCATTGCCATAACCTGATGCCATATTATCTGAAACTATATAAGTTACAGAAGTAAGGTCAAGTGAAAAATTATAAGTTTTACCTGCTTGAACTGTTACTTTTTGTCCCCATACAAGAGATTGTTTGGTTCCATCAGCGCCCCCATTTACAACCAGGAAATTACCAGGATTACCTGTAGCATATGTATAAAGCCCTCCTGCGTTCCAATCGGCCTGAGTTCCCCAAAAGCCTGCACTGTTTGCTACACCAATTGCACCATCAACATTTCTTGGGTCACCGGCATTATTAAACTGAGTAGTAATTCCTGATGTTCCTGCGGAAAAGTCTCCGTTTACTACAACATTACCTGAGACTACATCGCCTGTCAGAGTAATTTTGGTCATCCCTAATTTGGTAGCTGTAAAAGTTGTAGTAGGACCAGTTGCATTACTTAACGTTCCTCCACCTGTCGACCAAGCCAGATTAGCAGAACCAGTACCTGATAAATCCCATTTGTCACCTATACATAATGGGGAAGTTGTAGGCGCCTTAACAATTGAAGCAAAAATTTTCTTATCGCTAATAAGGACGAAAAAGTCAGAATAACAACTTGGATTATCTCTGTCAGTAACAGAAGTTCCTGCAGAAATTTCTCTTACCTCCCAGGTTCCTGTTTTATTTGAAGAATAAGAAATTTTCCCAGTACCACTCGCTGCTGGCACTGCCACTCCATCCAAATACCAAGCAAAGTAATTCGAGGCACTGGCATAACTACCAACAGTTAATGTTACATTATCAGGTCCATTATTAACAATAGATGTTTTATCAGGACTTAATGTAAGAATATTGATGCTAGATGGAACAACGCAGCATACTCCTGCTGTAGTTTCTTTAAAAGATTCGGCTACATGTTGCGGAGGACAAATAGCTGTAAAATTCCAATCATATATTGCAGAATAACCAGGTGCTGAATTAGATGCACTTACATTGGAGATTGGTCCAATATTGGAAGCTGGCACCTGAGATGGAGCATATAACAAGTTGTTAACAGCAATAGCCGAGCCTCCACCTGTTGGATTCGTATTAATAACAAGTTTTGTTGCCCCGGTCGTTGTCAATGTATAATTTACAGGTACATCTATATAATAGCCATTGGTTACCCCGGGAATTGGGGTACCTGAAACGCTGGAAAATGTATAAACAGAAGAACCCGGACCTGTTGTAGATCCGAAACTCACTTGAATTTTATATAATTGACCAGGATTATTTAAGACGACAGGAACTCTCACAGAGTTAAACCTTACTGGCATACTATTACTAAAGTTCATTTCGAAAGTCCCCCCTGATGGCCCAGCCACATAAGCAGGAGTTGCAGCAGGAGTTGGAACAGCCTTGTAATCAACTTTCTTTATATATGTAAATCTAACTGAAGTATTAGGAGCTATTCCAGCTGTTGTTACCCTAAATGGGGAATAAAAGGTACTAGATGTAGTAGAATCATAAAAAACAGTTCCCGTCTTTATCAATCTACCTTCAGCATCTATATCTGCTGCTGTATAGGTCGGTGTGTAACTATACCAAAGATATCTGGCGTTTGGAGTAGGATTATTAAATGTCCATTTAGCAAAGGAATTCTCGCACCAATTGGATGTGGTAATTGATTCCGGACCACATTGAGCCCAAACTTTATTACTCCAGACACTCAATAGTAATAAAACAAAAAGAAAATTACGTTTACCAGCCATATCTCTGTTTTTCTTTTTTTAATGATAGTGCACAAAAGAATTGTACAACTTTTATTTCGATTTATTTATTTTGAAAAGTAACTTACTCAATTACTTTTTTATGTCATTGATATTCAGCTCTGATAAGAGCTTGAGGCAATTTTAGGAAATAAAGAACTACTATAGCGGGCTTACTATGATTGTACGCACTAAGGAAAGGCTTGTTCCTTAACAAGCATCCAATTCCTTACATTATATCTAAATTAAGTCCTCTTTAATTTTTTGTAGATACTCACAACCATGAGAAAAGTAACCAGTGAAGTAAAAAAAATTGCTACAAAATCCTTAACTAAAAACATATACCATTATAAATTATTGATAATAAAAAGAATACATTTAAGTTAAATTCAGAATCATTATGGAAGCTATTCCTTATTCAGGTGTATCAAAGAGATAAAGTCTGAAACACCTGTCCCAACTGAGATAGTTAATGCTCAAATATCTTGATGGCCAGTGTATATTCTCCTGCTGCAAAACCCTCATCGCTATATTTTGTTCAAAATCAGGCGGAATACTTTAATTAAAAAATTATTGGTAAAATGAATTAAACGAGGAAAAAATTTTAATTGATTTAAATTTCACTTAGCTTTAGTACTATACCCTTTTTAACCTATCTCTACATCTCCCGAAAATATTGTGAAGTAGCCAGTTCACGTATAGTTCTCGTATACCCCACGTATAGTTTCCGTATAGTTTCCGTATAGTTGCGTTAGCCATGCATCAGCCATACATTAGCTATATCTGACATTACTTTGTCTCTTACTGAAAAACTATACATTGTTAATACTTATTACTAATATAACTATACAAAGATGAAATAACCCTCCTTCGTATCCTTTTGGAGGTATCTTATTAAAGACCTTTTGGAGGTATCTTATTAAATATTAGAAATAAAGCTAAATCTGCTGCAGACTTTCGATTGGTATTTATATAAAAATTAAATAGGCTGCTCTGTACGAGCAGCCTATTTAATTTTTATTCAACTTAACCTTTTAAAAAATGGACTATGTCAAAAATAACTGGTTGAAAGACATTACAAAGGTATTCTAGCAAGCAACCATTATCAATACCGTAAAATGGTATATTTATTCAAAACTATATGTTACTTTATCTCAAGAAAATTCAATTAATAAATTGATTATTAGAATGTTTTAAATTTCAACAGAGGGGAACGTCTAAAAAAATAAAAAGGCTTCTGAAAAATCAGAAGCCTTTTAGTAGCGAGGGGGGGAGTTGAACCCCCGACCTTTGGGTTATGAATCCAACGCTCTAACCACCTGAGCTACCTCGCCGTTTCAAAATCGGAGTGCAAATGTAACAAACTCATTTGTGAAAAAGCAAGTTTTTACCAAATCTTTTTTATCTTGCTTCAGAATATGGGCAATATCCCTTGAGAATCTTTTTATTATGGAAAATAAATTCAAATACACTGCGGAGTTTGAAATCAATGCCTCCTCAAAAATGATCTTTCCTTATCTAAGCACTGCCTTAGGCCTAAAGACCTGGTTTGCTGATAAGGTGATTGCAGAAGATGAAAAACTTTATGATTTTTTCTGGGATGGCAGATTGCAGAAAGCTCGGAAAGTTGCCCAGAAAACAAACCAATATGTAAAATTTGAATTTGCTCCTGAGGAAACAGAAACTATAAAAAATAATTCTTATCTGGAATTTTCCCTTCAGGAAAATGAAATCACACAAACTTCTTTTCTGAAAGTCGTAGACTATTCTGATAATGATAGCAATGATCTTCAGGAAATGTGGAAAGGACTCATTGAAAACCTTAAAGAAAAGGTTGGAGCATAAAAATAAAAAGCAGTAAAGAGAATCCTTAATACCTTCTCTTTACTGCTTCTAACAACATAGAAGTTTCTTTGATCTTTTTACTTTAAGCTTTACGAGATTAGCTTTTAGCTTTTAGCTTTATTTGGGAAAGTAATAACTTATACTCTTGTTGATTCGGAGCATCATTAAATATCTTATCCTCCTCTACTCTATTAGTATCCGTAAAACCAAGTCTTACTGCCTTATTCAGGCTGGCATATGCAAGTTTCCAGTTTCCTTTAGCTGCATAAACTTTAGCATGCAGATATGCATGTTCAGAATTTTTAGGTTCTATAAGTTCATAGATTTGCAAGAACTTCGGTGCTTTTTCATAATCAGTTTGCTGAATAGCCGAGTTGGAAAAGCTGAAAGCTGCAAGTCCTAAAAATCCTTTCAATCTCTTATACATACTCCTCTCCTCTTGTGGAAGAGTATTATTCTGTGTCATAGTCAGAAGATTGGAATAATTGCTTTTCCACCATTGTATATCTTCTTTTTCAAAAGCAGACCAGAACTTCCTTGTCAACTCCACCTCTTTCTCTTCTACGATAGTAATCTTTGCAAGCTTGACTTTTACAGGTTCTGACTGAAACAAAGTATTTCCCTCTGTTTTAAATGCATCAACAGAAGTTAAGTCTTTCAGAATGCTTATCCATTTCTTACAAGCCACTAGAGCTTCATAGCTCTCATTCTTCTTCTTTTTCTGGTTTATTTCAGACATTCCTGCATTTACCAATGAATCAACTAGAGATTGATTTTTAGGAATCACATTTTTTCTCATAGCATTCATTTTTAGCCATAAGAAAGCTGTTTGCATATCCTGAGCTTCTGGCCACTGATGTCCACCTTTTATCTCGCATATGAAATGTGTCATTCCTGAATTATTCATAGACATATCTAACTGTCTCACTTCTCCCAGATTGAAATCCTCCTCGCCAACTATTCCATAATAATCAAACGGATATCCTATATTATTGGATTTTCCGGGAAACCCTCCTCCACATCCAATCACTCCTTTTACTTCATCACCTGAAATTGCCATTCCGCTGGCAACCCTTGATCCTCCTGAAAAACCAGAAGTGTAAATTCTATTTTTGTCGATAGACAATTTAGATTTACAATCTTCCATCATTACCATTATTTTGGGCTGAATCTTATCCCAGGCAAGACCATTCTCAGAATTGTAAGATCCTGCCAGAATCATCTCAAACCGATCCGCAAGTTGTTGGTATTTTTCTACAGGCAACTTACCATCCCCTTGTGGATCAAACATATACACAATCGGATATTTCTTTGATTCTGAATAAGATTTGGGAATGTAAAGACTGTATTTAACAAGCGAATCCTTTGATGCTTTAACTGTTTGAATTTTTCCTGGTGTTAGATCTAACTCAAGCTTCTTTTCACTGGTAGTGTCTGTGTCTGTATTCGTTCCGTTTACAGTTATTTCCTTTTCCTCTGTTTTATCTGCTTTCTTTTTCTCACAACCAAATGTAAGTAGCAAAGCGAATACTATAATCCAGTAAAAATTTCTTGAGGTCATGTTAAAAGAAGTCCAGGTTTAATTATTTAAACACAAACATAAATAGAAAAAATTCAGTTGCCTTATAGCTCAGGAGTTTTTCATGAAAGGACATAAGTGTTCAATATTCTTAATTAATGAAAAGCTGCTAAAAATTCAGTGAACCAATGTTTTATGGAAAATCTTTTTCAATCCGAAGAACCGAAGCATTTTTATGTGTGGATTAATCCCAAAGATGTTTATGCCTATTACAATGCACTAATGATGGGCTCTTTTGTTTCTGTAAGTAATCGGGAAGACAACCTGATGTTTTTACCTAATCAGAATTTCTCAGGATATATCAGTCCTTTTCAAAGCAATCTTTTGCGTGGTTATCAGACAGAACATAATCTGGAATTGGTGAGAAAAAATAAATTTAAGGAATATCCTTCTCGTCTGGTTGCTACTTTTTTATTCGAAAATGAAGAAGATGCAATGCTTTATAAAGAATCTCACGATTTTCATGTGAGCCAGAGGGAATTAAAAAAAGGAGTTACTGTCGGAGCATATACCTATTCCAAACATGATCTTTCCTGGATAGATTTTCTTAAATCTCCGCTATTGGTCGACAGTCATATCAAAAACGGAATGCACTGTGCATATTGGGAAGGGAAATCCGTAGCGAATTTTAAACTTGAATTGATGGAAAAACCGCTTTCAGCTGTGGCTCAGTCAATATATGAAATCCTGTTTCTGGGAAGAATAGATTTTTTAAAGTAAGATAAAGCTAATAGCTGAAAGCGAAAAGCTTAAAGTATTAGTTTGAAAGAACTTTAACAGTTTTACCACTTGAGGTGAATTGAAGTCCTGCTCCTTCAGAAGAAGGATTTAGGATGAGGTCTTTCTTAAAATAAAAAATCAGAGCAAATATAAAATTTACTCTGATTTTAAAATTATTTTTTAAACAGGAATTAAGCTTTTTTGCTTGCTTTAATAAGATCAATGAACTCAGCAGAAGGCTTAAATTTTGGAGCATAGTGCTCATCAATAACAACTGCAGTGTTTTTAGATATATTTCTACCGATTTTTTTAGCTTTTTTCTTAATGATAAAGTTACCAAATCCTCTGAAAGAGATCTCGTTACCTTTTGCCATCGAATCTTTGATAACAGTGAATAAAGTTTCTACAACCTGAGTAACTTCTGCTTTATCCTGTCCTGTTTTGTCAGCAATTCCTGAAATGATTTCTGCTTTAGTCATATTAATATTGAATTTTTTCTGCTTGAATTATTACGTAAAACAATAAAATATAGTGCAAATAAGGAAACGGAAGTAAGTTTTTTGACATATTTACCTAATATGAATCCCAAACTCTATGATCTCCCAAACACTTTTTTTTATCAGTTTAATATAAAACGTCATATTATATAAACTGTTACATATCAATTTAATAAATATAAAAATAAATGTTCAAACAAATATATTTTTGTGTATTTAAAAAATAAAATTACTCATTAAGTAATGATAATCAAATGATTCACTTTCTTACAGGTATTATTTTAACTTTCTCCTTATTTTTTTCATTTAATGGATTTAATTTTGGCGCGCGGATGTTAATCGATGGATTAAATTTTGGTATTTGAGCAAACTCCATATTCAGCCTCATTAAATTCTGAATTAATAAAAAAACTATAATAAACTGAATCTTTTTCAGTCATATTTCATTTATTTAACCAAGCCTAAAAGGCTTTGTAAACTTTATGTGGTCTAAACTTTCATCTCTTATTATTAAAAGTAGGGTTTGGCTTCTCCTTCTTACAGTGCTATTCACTGCATTTATGGGATACCAGGCAAAAAAGATTGAAATCACCTACGATTTTATAAAAGTAGTTCCTGACAAAGATCCGGATCTTATTTATTTCAAGGAATTTCAAAAGACATTTGGTGAAGATGGAAATATTCTGGCTATCGGATTAAAAAACGATAACCTCTACGAATATAAAACATTTGCCAAATACCAGCAACTTGCCAAAGATCTTGCTAAAGTAGAAGGTGTTACAGGAGTCATCGCTTTGCCAGAGCTGATGAATTTTCAGAAAGATACAGTAAATAAAAAATTTGCCATTTCTCCTGTCTTCACTAAAGAGGTGAATAGCCAGGCGGAGCTTGACTCTTTGCTGAAAACTGCTGAAGGTGTCAAAGTATATGAGAATCTTATTTTTAATAAAAAGACGGGTGCTACGCTTATGGCGGTCACTATTGACAAAGATTTTCTGAATTCAGCCAAAAGAACAGTCGTTGCAAACAATATTCTAAACCTGACAGAGAAGTTTTCTCAGGAGTCCAGTATAAAAATGCATTATGCCGGTTTGCCTTATGTAAGGGCAATTATGGTAAGTAAGGTTAAAGATGAATTAAACCTGTTCCTGGGACTTGCAGTGCTGGTAACTTGTATATTCCTCTTTATTTTCTTCCGCTCATTCTTTGCAGTATTCTTTACATTCCTTGTAATTATGATTACTGTCCTCTGGACACTTGGATTCATTGTTGTCCTGGGATATAAAATAACCCTGCTCACAGGTATGTTGCCGGCCCTGATAATTATTATCAGTATTCCTAATTGTATTTATATGTTTAATAAATACCATCAGGAATTCCGTAAGCATGGTAATAAAATTAAAGCAATCAGCAGAATCATTGAAAAAGTCGGCTTCCTGACTTTTATGACCAACATTAACACTGCTGTAGGTTTCTTTGTACTTCTATTCACTGACATTTCCATCATCAGAGAATTCGGTATGGTTGCAGGTATTGTCAGCGTAGCTACATTTATCATAACACTGATTGTAATACCATCTTTACTGCTTTTCCTTCCGGAACCAAGCAAAAAGCAACTTAAACACCTTGATTTTAAATTATTCAGACAGATTAATACTTTCCTTGAAGGATTAGTAATGAACAAAAGGAAATGGATCTATATTGGTACTGTCATTGTACTTGCCGTTTCTGTCTGGGGGATATATAAAATACAAGCTGTTTCATACATGGTTGATGACCTGCCTGAAAACAGCCACGTTAAATCTGACCTTGGATTTTTTGAGCAAAACTTTAAAGGTGTAATGCCTTTGGAAATTGTGGTAGATCTTGGTAAGAAAAATGGAATTAAGAGTATCTCAAACCTAAAGAAACTGGAAGAGTTGGAAACATACCTGAAAGACCAGGAATATGTATCTCCTCCCCTTTCTATACTTAATGTTGTTAAAGGTGCTGTTCAGGCATTCTATAATGGAGATCCGGAGCAATACAGATTACCAACAAACAGAGAAGCTCCTTTTATCACAAAATATCTTGGGAAAAAATCTCAGGAAAATACCTTAAAGTCTTTTGTTGATTCTACAGGGCAATATGTACGTTTTACCTGTAAAGTGGCAGATATTGGTACCACCAATATGAATATTCTGATTAAAGATAATATTCAGAAAAAAGCTGACGAAATATTCGCCGATAAACACTTTAAAACGCATATCACAGGTACAACACTTCTTTTCCTAAAAGGAAATGAATACCTTATCAATGACTTGAAGGATAGTTTGATTCTGGCTTTTATTCTGATCTCCCTAATGATGGCCTTTATCTTTACCGATATCAGAATGATCATAATTTCATTGATCCCTAACATCGTGCCAATGGTCATTACTGCAGGTATTATGGGAATCTTCCATATTGCTCTAAAGCCTAGTACTGCTTTGATATTCAGCATCGCCTTCGGTATTTCAATTGACAGTACAATTCACTATCTGAGTAAGTTTAAGCAGGAGTTGAAAAACTTAAATGGAAACGTATTCGCTGCTGTAATTAAAAGTCTTGAAGAAACAGGTGTAAGTATGATCTATACTTCCATGGTACTTTTCGGAGGCTTTGTAATCTTCTCATTCTCTCAATTCGGTGGAACTATCGCTCTTGGAGTGCTTACTTCATTAACCTTGTTCTTTGCAATGATCACCAACCTTATTCTGCTTCCGGCCTTGCTTATTACATTTGTGAGCCCGAATCAGAAGAAAGAAATGAAAGGCTTTAAGATCATTAAAAACTTAAGAGCTAAGCGACTTCAGAAAAAGGCTGAAAACGCTGAAAACGACGAAGAGACCAAACAAGCGGTTTAAAAAATAAGTTATATAAGAGCCGGGAATTTTTTCCGGCTCTTTGTTATTTACAGAGAGTCATCATTTTTCTTCCAATGCACAAACATTCACACAGCCATCACCATCACGGTCATGATCATCATCACCACCACGATTCCGAAGGTGGATTAAAAATGGCTTTTTTCATCAATCTGCTTTTTACCTTTATAGAACTTGTAGGTGGTATTTATACCAATAGCATTGCTATTATATCTGATGCTGTGCATGACTTCGGAGATTCATTTTCGCTAGGACTTTCATGGTATTTTGAAAATCTTTCCAAGAAAAAAAGAACACCTTCATTTTCTTTTGGATATAAAAGATTTTCATTATTAGCGGCCTTAATTAATGCCACCATTCTACTAGTGAGTTCTGCTTTTATTATTTATAAAGCGGCCGAACGTATCTTTAAACCTGAAGAAGTAAATGCTGAAGGCATGCTCATTCTAGCCATACTTGGTGTAGTTTTCAACGGCTTTGCTTTTTTAAAGCTCAGCAAAGGCGACAGTATGAACGAGCGAGTAATGAGACTCCACTTTATCGAGGACATACTGGGATGGGTGGCTGTTTTGATTGGAAGTATAGTTTTACAATTCTGGAAGATCCCGGTTCTGGATCCGCTTTTATCTATTGGAATTTCCGGATACATTTTATTCAATGCCTTCAGAAATCTTAAAGGAACTCTCAGAATACTGCTTCAAGCAGTACCTGATGATAAAAAAATGGACGAAATAAATGAAATTCTGTTAAGCTTTAAGGACGTAAAAAATGTTCACGATCTACACGTATGGGGGCTGAATGAAACTTATACTATTCTTACAGTACATCTTATTGTAGCTTCTGAGAAAACGATTTCGGAACTCGCCCACATAAAAGAATCTATTAAGTTAAGGTTATCTAACTATGGGATTGAACATACAACCATAGAATTTGAAACAGCTGAAGAAAAATGTAATCTTGAGAATTGTTAATTTTATTACCTAGAATAAAATACATTCCCCTTCTTCTGCTTTTTCTCCCTTAATCTCTGAATAATGAGCTAGACTTTCTTTTCCAAAGTGGGTTAAAATCATACGTTTAGCTTTAAGGTTCTGCTGCTCTGCTACTATTTTCTTATAATTGAGATGCGTTAAAGTTTCTCTTTCATAAAAATTACATTCACAAATAAAAAGGTCAGCATTGTCCGCAATTTGATATAGAATGTCTGTCCAGCCTGTATCTCCCGAATAAGCGAGAATTTTAGAATCCTTTTCAATTCTGAATCCATGAGGATTTACCAAAGGATTATGGCTAACCTCAAAAAAATTCATTCTAAAACCTTCGATTTCGATTTCTGCATCTTGTGAGTATTGAACAAAACGAATATCAAGGTTCTGAAACATTGTCATTGCATCAGGATATAAAAGTGCAGAAACTTCTTTAATCCTTCTTTCTCCGTCAGGAGGTGTAATAATCGTTAAAGGCTTTTTTCTTTTAGCTGCTTTATCCGCTTCCAGAATTAGAAAAGGAATTCCTGCTATATGATCACCATGCAGGTGTGAGATCACAATGATATCTACAGCCATAGGATCAAGGCTACACTTTCTTATTGCAGCAAGAGAAGTGGGGCCACAATCTAACAACACCTTTTTGTCCCCCCACTCCACGTAGTAACATGAATTAAATCGGCCATCGCTGCAGAACGCATCGCCGCTGCCTATAACTGTAAGACTGACATTGTCCACAATATTCATTTATCAAATAATTATATAAAAACCAATTGCTATTGCTAATGAATTGGAATTTGCTTTATGTTTCAATTGCCGTAAAGGTTTGTTAGGATTTTGAACCTTTTCATCTACTTTATCAACAAAAACTATCTTGGTCTGCGATTCAGTCAAAGGAGAAGTTAACTGTACGTCCTTATAAGAATTATTTATTCGTTCTCCTTCTTTAAAAGAAAGGCCTAAACTTGTGTATGTTGCTTCTAAAACCCAAAAAACTTTCTCATTTTTTGTCTTTATTTTTACTCCTATTGAAGAGTTGACACCAAGACCAAAGCCTCCTTTCCAAGCCCAATCGAATTTTTCAGTACCCTGGTATCCATTTTTAAACGTTAATTTGTTTTCATATTCAGATAATCCACCCCCCAAAGCCATAACTGGTCCTACTTTCAAATATGGTTTTACACCTCTTTTATTCTTCGTTGTTAAAACCATATTTGGATTAATTAAAATATATTTTGCACTATAAGAAACCCATTGGTCAATATATCTCACACTTGAATTATCATCTATCCAATAGCCATTATTAATTTTATTCTTCCCTCCATAGTGATATCCCAAATTTAACTCTATTCCAAGATTACTAGAAAATAATATACCTCCAGCGAAAGAAATATTAAATCCTTTACCATAAGAAAATGGCTTAGTTGTTATTCGATTACTATTTGAAGATTGCAAAACCTGATTATTTTGACCTGGCCCAACTCCGAATCCATAGCCTAATAATACAGTGTAATAAACTTCATTTTTCTTTTCATTTGCTGTAAAATTTTTAATACCAGTGCTATCCTGCCCAAATACACTCAGATGAAAAAATAAAACTCCTACCAATAAATAAACTCTCATAATATAATTTTAAAACGAATACCCTTTCTGATTTCCCCGATTAACCTTTTTTATAATACTTCATCGCTTCAGGAAGCTCTTTTTGTATCTTCTGAATTCTTTGTTCATCAGATGGATGTGTAGACAGTATCTGAGGAGGCTTCGCTCCGCCCTGGGCTTTCATTCTCTGCCAGAATTCTACAGCTTTTGAAGGATCATAACCTGCCATGGCCATGAATATCAGTCCCAAATGATCTGCTTCTGATTCATGTAAACGACTATATGGCAATAACACACCTACCTGACTTCCAGTATTGTAGACTGTATTGAAAAGTGCTTTAGTTTCAGCAGGTTTGCTCGCCAATGCTATATTCATTGCCGTTCCTCCCATCTGAGTGATCAATTCCTGGCTCATTCTTTCTGAACCATGCTCTGCGATAGCATGTGCAATTTCATGTCCTAGAACCACAGCTAACCCCGTTTCATCTTGCACCACAGGAAGTATACCTGTATAAACCACAACCTTCCCCCCAGGCATGCACCAGGCATTTACAGTAGGATCTTCAACCAGATTAAACTCCCATTGAAACCCTTTTAGCCTTGAAGTCAGATTGTTCTGAGCCATATATTGCTCTACTCCTCTCTTAATATTTTCACCAACCCTTTTTACCATCGCAGCTTTCTCTGCATTGGAAGACAATTGATGTCCTCCTAAAAATTCTTTATAATTGGTATAGCTCATGGACTGCATTTCTGACGCAGGAATAAAATCCAGCTGTCTTCTGCCTGTTACCGGTACTTTCTGACATTGAAGTAAAGAAAGACTTAATAAGGAGCTTAATAATATTTTCGTTTTCATAAAAAATAGTTTAATAACTCGGTCTCTATAGTATTGTGTAAAACAAATTTACCAATAGTAGACAAGGATTTAAACTCACTTTTCCAATAAATTTTACATGGTTTCAACGAATGTCCTATTGTATTTTTTCAAGATCGTTTTTAACTTTCGCTAATTATTATACATTTGCATCAGAATTAATCTTTAACCAAATCGATTAAGCATGAGGACAAAAATTTTATTATTCCTACTGGCTTTACTGCCGGCTGTGTCTTTTGCCCAATCTTTCCCGACAGATCCTGAGACAAAAAAATTCACTTTCCAGGAAACCGTGAATGTAGACACTTTGACAAAAGAACTGATCTATGAAAGATCTAAAGAATGGATGGGAAAATTTTACAACAGTACAAGTCTGGATTTTGACAACAAGGAAACAGGAAAAATCAGTAAAGAGGGTACATTCAATGTTTTAATCACGTATGACTTTAAATACAAAACCGATTACGTGTTAACTTATAACATCAGCATCTATCAGAAACCTGGCAAGTATAAATATACTATCACAGATTTCATGATCTATGACAGCAAAAACGGAGCTAAAACAGCCCAGTCTCTAGAGGCTTTTTATGCAAAAATGAGATCTCAGAGCAAAGCCGATTTTGTTAACAAAGTAAATGCTGAGGTGAACAAAACAATTGAAAATTTAAAGTCCTACATGATAACAGGACAAAAGAAAAACGAAGAGGACTGGTAGAAATCAGTCCTCTTTTTTTTGTGCTTTTTCCTTCAGCAGATTCACTTTTTCAACATAAGCCTTGGGATTTGTTTTTCTTTCGAGTCCTGAAGCTACCATAGTCCTGACAGTGCCATATATCGCTCGCTCTCCCCAAGGCCTGTCATGTAATCCGAATATCCAGCCTATATTTGCGTAAGATGCAGGATCCCTGCCATCCAGGAAATATTTATTATTAAGAAAGACTAAATTTTTATATGCTTTCTCTGGAGTATCAGACCATTCCAGTATCTTTTTCCCCCAATACATTCTCATATAATTATGCATGAAGCCTGTAACCCTCATTTCATCCATAGCCGCATTCCAGTATGGATCATGAGTCTTTGACGCTTCTAGCTGTTTTAAAGTATATCTGTGAGGACGTTCGTCTGCTTTGTGTTTCTCCAAAGTATTTTTAGCCCATTCCGGAAGAAAACTGTAGCGATCATAGTCGAAAGTGTAATAAACAAAATTAATGGATAACTCTCTTCTTATGAGCAACTCTTCAACATAGGAGTCTGCATTTTCATTTCTCGATTTATTTTTTTGGATTTCCAACAATATTTCGACAGGACTGATCTGACCAAAATGCAGATACATACTCATATGCGATATATCATCCGTATAAGGTTGATTCCTGTTTTTTACATATAAAGCAAGTTTCTTAACAATAAAATGGGTCAGTCTCTTTTTCGCTTCTGTTGGTCCCCCTTTAAAAAACTGGTCAACCTTGCCAATACTGGTATCTAACTTTAATGAGGCTAGCAATAAATCAATATTATTTAATGATAAAGCATTTTTGAAATTTAGATCCAGTGATGAATGTTTCAATTCTACTTTATCTAAAGGCACTATGAAAAGACTAGCATGTAACCATATCTTTCTGCGGATAGTTCTGGCTGCAAATTCAGCTTTTGCACTTGCTATTTCCACAGGAACCACAGCATCAGACTCAACCTGAACAACCCTGCAGAATGCACTTTCCGACAATTGTTTTCTCCATATTCTTTGATGCCTCAGATATCCCATATCACAGAAAACTAAAGCAGCATCTATTGCAAATTCCTGTGCAACCTCAGGAGGATTGCCTTTTTTCAGAATAAATTTTATCCTCCTTTTTGATAATAGACTTGCTGTATCCTTAAGTCCTTCAAGCATGAAATGATAATGACGAAGATTGGCCTCAGGATAATCATCCATTAACCCGAAAACCACTAATAACGGTAGCTCTAATTCGTTCGCCTTCAGGGCTGCATATTCAAGGGCATGATTATAATCAACTCTTTGAGATTGTTGCATCCAGTAAAGAACATACTTTCCCTTTTCCGAGACAGGTTTATCATTTAAAAGCTTTACTCTTTCCTTTTCTACTTTAATCCTTTTCACTAAAAATACTTAAAAGTCATAACTAATAATTAATATCAAAAGATGTAGAATCTCCAAGAGGAATTTCTTCTGTTTTTACTGATACTACATCTGCCATCATTGGCCCACGATTACACCATTTCAAAAACTTTTCCAGACTTTCATCCTCTCCCATTGCTTCTATTAATACATCTCCGTCAGGAAGATTTTTAGCAAATCCTACTATATTCTGAGCCTTAGCTTCTGATCGAGCTGAAGCTCTGAAGAAAACACCCTGAACTTTCCCTGATATTAATATCCTTAAGTTTTTCATAAGATTTCTTCAAGACTTTTCTTGTATAAATTAAACATTTCATCACTGAAACAAACAAAAATAACTTTTTCCGGAAAATTGTTTTGCTTCAGAAATTCAATTGTTGTTTTAATTGCTATTGAAGTTGCTTCTTCAAAGGGATACCTGTAAATACCCGTACTTATTGCAGGAAAAGCAATTGAACTGCAAGTATTCTTAACTGCTAAATTCAGAGAATTTTCATAGCAGCTTTTAAGCAAGGTCGGTTCATTATGTGTTCCTCCATTCCAAACCGGCCCTACAGTATGAATGACATATTTTGCAGGCAAATTATATCCTTTAGTAATCTTAGCCTCACCGGTTTTACAACCATGAAGTAACCTGCATTCATGCAGCAATTCCTTTCCAGCTGCCCTGTGAATGGCGCCATCTACACCTCCTCCACCCAGTAGTGAAGAATTAGCTGCATTCACAATAGCATCGACTTTTATCCTTGTTATATCTCCTTTTACAATTTCAATCTTTTCTTTTATCATATGAACAAAATAAGCTTAACCCTTCAAGTAAATAAATTTAAGAAATAAAAAATGATGATGGATTTGTTTAGAATTTTAAAAGACTTAGTTAAAAGTATCAGTTTCTTGAATAATAAAAATGTAAATAATAAAAGAGGCTGGTCTACTCCCAGCCTCATTTTATCTGAACTTTATGTCAATCATTCTATGCGCATTTTCCTGGGGTGATTTGAAAGGAAGAAGAATACTTAATTCTTCATTTTCATAAACAGCTTCAATATTTTCAATGTCTACAAATGAGGGAACCTCAAAAGTCCTTATAAATAAAGGAAGCTTCACAAGGTCATCATCTTCAAAATCATCGAATCCTTCCAGCACTGTATAAATTGTTAGCTGATTAAAATCAAGCATAATGTGAAATGCTTCTGCAGACATTGAAGGAGACTTAATGGTAATAACAAAATTAAAATCAGTCTTGCTGAATTCAAAAGATGTCATGCTAGTTCCTCCATTTGCAGTATTAAGGTAATCTGTCTGCTTTAACAACCCCCTTAGTAATTCTCTGTTTTCCAAAAGATTCATAGTCTGTCCTCTCTTCTTTTTATTAGAACAATAATTCTTGTAAATAAATATCACTGTCTACAATCATTCCTTGGATATTCTTACCATAATTTAAAAAGTGGTATAAATAGAACAAAGGTGATTTTTTAACTGTTTTAAAAAAAAATACACGCATTACAATGAAAGAAACGTTCGAGTTGGTTTCAGGAGTTAATTCTTTAATAAGAACCCTAAATGATAGATTTTCTTTTTTTAAGGAACTAATAAAGATGACGGAAAACAAGGCGTTTCAAAGCATTTCAAACCAAAACTGCGACCAAAGTAAAGCTCTTCAGAAAGAACTTGTGAAATATTCGGATGAGACTCCAGAAGAAGCAGGTACAAGCTTCTCTGGAGATTCCAAAAGATTCTGGATAAAACTAAAAGACAATATTACAGGCAGCAGTTTGAATACTCTTTTTCAAGAGGCTGTGAAAATAGAAAAAAATACATTGAAAGAATATCAGGAAATATTGGCACTAAACCTTCCATCAGACCTGAAAGACTTAATATCCACTCAATATTTTCAAATTGAAACAAACTACAAAGAGTTGATTTTACTTGAGAAGGAATATTCAGATGCTTGAATAAACTGAAAGCCGGTTTAACATTTTTTTGATATAAAAGTTCTTTAAATTAATTAGCCAACAATTTGGAGGACCTGTCGATGAAACAATTGAACTTTTTGTTGATTTTTATTTTCACACTTCAGTTACAAACTGGAATTTGTCAGACAAATGATAGCATAAATCCTGAGATTACTAAAATAAATGAACTGAAAATTAATCAAAAAAAGAAGTGGTATAAATCAAGAGTATTTAAAGCTGCCATTGCTCCTACAGTTCTTATTGGTCTTGGGGTTTCCACCATTCAGAATCATGGATTCTATAGCAGTTATGATGCAAGGAATGATATACAAAAGTTATTTCCCTCATTTCGAACAAGAGTTGATGATTATCTTATTTTTGCGCCTTATGCAGAGCTTGTAGTTTTGAACCTTTTAAAAATCAAATGTCAGAACGATTTTATCAATACAGCTATATTAATCGTGAAGACTGAGTTGATTATGACAGCTATTACATTTCCGCTTAAAAATATCACTCATATCCAAAGGCCGGACAGTTCGGATTGGAAATCATTTCCATCCGGGCATACAGCCCAGGCGTTCGCCGCGGCAACTATTGTGCATAAAGAATTCAGATACAAAAGTCAATGGTATGGAGTTGGCGCTTATACCATAGCGACAGCTGTAGGATTTTTCCGGATGGCCAATAATAAGCATTGGATGTCCGATGTTCTTGCTGGTGCGGGGTTTGGAATCCTTTCAGCCCAAATTGCTTACCTTACCCATAGAAACAGGTGGGGAAGAAAAACACAATGCCTTATGCCATCATATTATAATGGAGCGATGGGCGTATCTTACCATTTGACATTCTAGGAGTTACTGTATTTCTCTTTATAGAAGTCTTCCATCTTCATAGCATATTTGGAATACTTAATGGAGTATCCATATTTTTTTGCATAAACGTGGGTAAATTCAGCTCCAAAGAATAAAATAAGTGAAGAATAAGAAACCCATATCATTATTAATATCAAAGATCCGGCAGCACCATAAGCTGATGCTGGATTCATATGAACAAAATAAAATCCCATTGCAAGTTTTCCAATAACAAATAGGAAGGATGTTAAGGCTGCCCCAAACCATACGCTACCCCAGGCTATTTTTACATCAGGAAGATATTTATAGATAATGGCAAACAACAAAGTAATGATACCAAAAGACACAAGGAAGTTTATAATAAAAAACCACGAAACTATATAATAGGGTAAGTGCTCGTTGAGCCAAGAACTGAAAGCATTGAGAGCCGTAGTGATCAATATAAAAGCAAACATCAAGACACCAATAAAAATTATTATAGCAAATGAAGTAACCCTACTCATGATATATTTTAATATTCCGCTTTTAGGATTAACCCTTACCTCCCATACTTTATTAATTGATTTCTGAAGCGCAATAAACACACCTGTAGCTCCAAAAATCAAAGTCCCCAAGCCAACAAAAGCCGTAAATCTTGAGCTTGCTTTTAAGCTGGCATTGGCTACAATTCCCTGTATTATGCTTCCAGCCTCTGCCCCAAGCACTTTACCGACTTCAAGGGCAATTTTGCCTTCTACTGCGTCTTTTCCATAAATAACTCCTGCTGTATTAATAACAATTAACAACAAGGCAGGTAAGGATAAAATAGCATAATAAGCAACAGATGCGCTCATTTCAAAGGGATCATCCTTTATCCATTCTTTATAAGTCTGTGAAAAAAGATACAATATATCTTTGGCAACTTTTTTAAACTTCATTAGGAAACTTTTAACAAGGCAAGAAAATTAAAAAAAATCTACCACAAAAATGACTTATTATAAAAAGAAAAAAGAGTAGGAAGATTTCCTACTCTATCAATACTTTCTCTTTTTCCTCTTCAACTAAAACGCTTTCCGCATCTTTAATATTTATCTCTTTTAGAAGCTCTTCTTCCAATATAGAAGCCCAGGTGTTCAGATATAAAATTACATCTTCCCTTTTGTCTCTTTTCAAATAAACATTCTCTCCCATTCTCATCAATATCCTTCTGTCAGTAAGATTTTCCAGATTTGCAAAATCATCCAGAATCAGACCTGCATCTAGCATTACAGCTATGACTTCATCAATTTCATAACCACTTTCCTTTCTGAATAAACGAGATAGCATGTCCCAGTCACCGTGCTTCTTTATGCCAAACTTCGTGATTTGCTTTTTATCTAACCCTGTGAGAATCTGCGCCAAATTACCACAGTTGCATGATCCAATATCTTTCCAGTTATAATTGGTTTTATTTCCAATCTGTTTTGCTGCAGTCCTAAGGGCTTCGATTAATCTTAAACTAGGTCTAGCCATAACTTTAATGTTTTTAATGGAACATCTGATTATATAAATAAGCAATTTTTGCCTAATTATGTTTCAGATCCGGCAAACCTTTGTTTTGAAATCTATCTTACTCGCTTAGTTGGATGAAGTTGCTGGTTTTAAGTTTAATATGCTAAGGACTTTCTCTTCCGTAAGGGGCTTAATAAAGTAATTAGATATACCAAACTCATTTTTTAATCGCTCTTCGTCCCTCGGGTTATTCGATGAAGAAAGAACAACTATTTTTACATTATTTTTATTTTCAAAAATTAGCTTGTCAAAAGACTCGAGAAACTCATATCCATCAATTACAGGCATATTGAGATCCAATAAAATAAGTTCAGGACAAATGCCCTTTTCATCATAGATAGTAATATACTTTAATCCATCGATGCCATTTTTAACCACTTTAATTTCGCTCGCAACTCCCATTCTTTTCAATAAAGTTTCATTTATGAAATTGCTAATCTCATCGTCATCGATTAGTAATATGCAATTGATTTTTTTCATACAATTTTAAAAAGTAGTATAGATAATTGTTTTGTGGTTAAAAGGTTTGAAAACTTTATTGACAGAGGCAAAATAAAAGTTCTGCGGCAAGAACAGTTATTAATTACCTTTACGCACGTTTTGTAATTTTAAAGAAAAATACATAGAATGATCGAAGTCTCAAAAAAAACTTCTGTTCCCGGTCAAAAAATCATTATTGGAAGTCTCTTTTCAAACCTTTTTTTAGGTATCCTAAAGCTGTTAACAGGTATATTCGGAAATTCTTTTGCTCTCATTGCTGATTCCATTGAGTCTTTTTCTGATGTAATCAGTTCTGTTATTCTCTTCGTAGGATTAAAAGTTTCAGTTAAGGAACGTGATGAAAATCATCCATATGGGCATGGAAAAGCTGAACCAATTGCATCCATTATTCTTACCTTCTTACTCTTTGCTGCTGCGATATTTATAATTACAGAAAGTATCTACAATATTCGCACTCCTCATAAGGCTCCGGCTTCTTTTACGCTGATTTTACTTGGTGCTATTATATTTGTAAAAGAAATTCTATTCAGATTTGTCAATAGAGCCGGAGAAACTCATCAAAGCTCTGCAATGAAAGCAGAAGCCTGGCATCACAGGAGTGATGCTTTATCTTCTCTAGCGGCATTCATTGGCATCACAATCGCCCTCATTGGAGGAGAAGGTTATGAAAGTGCTGATGACTGGGCAGCACTCGCAGCTTCAGGCTTAGTCATTTATAATGCATGGTCAATTATGAAATCTGCATTAGACGAATTAATGGATGTAGCCCCAGACCCTTCAGTAGCAGAACAGGTAAAAAATATTGCCAGAAAAGTTCCTGGAGTAGTTGAGCTTGATAAATGTCTGGTAAGAAAAATGGGATTTGACTTCTATGTCGACCTTCATGTAATGGTCAATGGAGACATTTCAGTTAAAGAAGGCCATAAACTTGCTCATGATGTGAAAAATCAATTATTAAAAGACCTTCCCAAAGTTAAGGATGTGCTTATTCATATTGAACCAGCGGATTAATAAGTTTTAAGTTCTTACAACTTATCACTTACTACTTAATACTAGAAAAAAAGCCGGCATAGAGGGATGCCGGCCTTATAGAGGGTATTGGTGGGATAAGCCATTGGCTTATTGTGCTTCAAAGTAACTTAGAAATTCTGAAGCAATTCTGAACTTCCCAACTAACACAACAAACTACTAATCAGAATATTAATTATAAAAATTTATTTTTTCGGGATAAAAGCTTATTATTTTTATCTTTGCTGTTTATTTTGAAAAAATGGAATTAAACGCATTGACAGCGATCTCGCCTATTGATGGCAGATACAGAAATCAGGTTAAAAATCTAGCTCCTTATTATTCAGAATTCGGCTTAATCAAATACAGAATTCAAGTTGAAATAGAATATTTTATTGCGCTGGCAGAATTGCCCCTTCCAGGGCTTGAATCCTTTAGCAAAAGCCTATACCCTTCTCTTAGGAATATTTATTTAAATTTCACTGAAAAGCAAGCTCAGGAAATTAAGGAAATAGAAAAGAAAACCAACCATGATGTCAAAGCTGTTGAGTATTTCATAAAAACTGCTTTTGATAACTTAAATATTTCTCAGTACAGCGAATTTATTCACTTCGGATTAACTTCCCAGGACATCAACAATACAGCTATTCCAATGCTGTTAAAAGATTCTGTTCAGGAAGAAATATTACCACTGATTTATCTACTTCAAAATTCATTAATAGGAATTGCAAAAGAATGGAAAGGAATTGCTATGCTTGCCAAAACACATGGCCAGCCCGCTTCTCCAACCACTCTCGGGAAAGAATTGATGGTATTTGTAGAAAGAGTTAACAATCAACTTGAGTTATTAAAGAATATTCCATATTCTGCAAAGTTCGGTGGGGCAACTGGAAACTTTAATGCTCATTTTTCTGCATATCCGGAAATAGACTGGATACAATTCGCTAATGAGTTTCTCAACACTCAGCTTGGATTACACAGAAGTCAGTTCACTACTCAGATAGAACACTATGACAACCTAGCTGCTCTGTTTGATAACCTAAAAAGAATCAACACGATTCTTATAGATCTTGACAGAGATATGTGGCAATACATTTCAATGGAATACTTTAAACAGAAAATAAAGGAAGGTGAGATCGGCTCATCTGCTATGCCACATAAAGTAAACCCCATAGATTTTGAAAATTCAGAAGGTAATCTTGGTATTGCAAATGCTATATTTGAACATCTCTCTTCTAAACTTCCTATTTCAAGGCTTCAAAGAGATCTAACAGATTCTACTGTGCTAAGAAATGTAGGTGTGCCGATTGCACACATGTATATTGCTATTAAATCTTTATTAAAAGGGCTTGAAAAAATTGAGCTTAATAAAGCTGCGATCGATAGAGATCTTGAAAACAATTGGGTTGTTATTGCAGAAGGAATTCAAACGATTTTAAGAAGAGTAGGATATCCAAAACCTTACGAAGCTTTAAAGGACTTGACCAGACAAAACAAGAAAATAACCCGGGAAATCTTCGAAGCATTTATTGAAACACTTAATGTTTCTGCTTCAGTAAAAGCTGAGTTAAAAACTCTTACTCCTTATACCTATACAGGAGTTAAATTTGAATATTAAAATAGTTTATTGCTGGTAGAAGCAGAATATATTACCCTGCTTCTACCAGTTTATTTTTCTTGGTAAGACTATTCTCCACTTTTTTAACCTTTACATCACCATCTTTATGCAATGGATAGACATCAATTTCATTATTTAAATTTCGTCTTACCTGAATTATTACTTTCGTATTATTTACCTGCAGATTAGTGATAGTAAGCTCATTGATAAATGAAGGTAATGTTGGATTCACAAAGTTAATAGTGTTTTCCTTTGCGTTGATTTCAATTCCCAGAGCTGCCTGTAGAAGAAAATAAACTGAAGTCACAGCCCAGGCCTGCGGTGAACAAGCTACAGGATATGCAGTAGGACCTTCATGCTTTCTTTTTTCAAAACCACAAAACAATTCAGGCAATCTTTGTAGCTCAACAAAGGTAGTTACGTCAAACATTCCTTTAAGCACCTTATGTAATTCCTCATAACAACCATACTTATACAAGCCATATGCAATCAATGAATTGTCATGAGGCCAGATTGATCCATTGTGGTAAGACATGGGATTATATCTTACTTCATCTGTAGCAATAGTTCTTATGCCCCATCCAGAGAACATCTTGTCACTAAGAAGTGTAGTAGCAAGTTGTTCTGCATGTTCATTTTGGGCTATGCCTGAAAACAAACAATGGCCTGCATTACTAGATACCACTTCACAAGGATTCTTTTGCCCATCCAAAGCTATGTGATAACACTTTTTCTCTTCTGACCAAAAAGCCTTTGCAAATTTCTCCTTTAATTCATTAGCCTGAAGACTTAACTCATTTGCCTTTTCCTCCATTCCTAGTTCTCGTGCTATCTTACTCGCACTCATCTTGGCATCATATACATATCCTTGTACTTCACATAAAGCTATGGGTCCTTTTGCCAATTTTCCGTTAGAATAAAATATGGAATCATGAGAATCTTTCCATCCTTGATTATTAAGTCCGGTTTCAGATTTTTTCTGATATTCAACAAATCCGTCTCCGTCAATATCTCCAAAATTGTCAATCCAATTCAAGGCTGCTTCAATATTAGGCCATATATGTCTAAGTGTTTCAAGATCGTTGGTTCTATGAAGATAAGCTCCTGCCAATGCGACGAAAAGCGGTGTGGCATCTATAGTTCCATAGTACATTTTAAATGGAATTTCTCCAAGCTCTGCCATCTCTCCACCTCTTTTCTCATGGAAAACCTTACCAGGTTCTGCATCCTGAAAACTATTTTCAGTATCTGCCTGTGTTGCTGCCAAATACTTCAATACACCCTTCGTTATTTCAGGATTTAACCATAAGCATTGCCAGGCAGTTATAATACCATCCCTTCCGAAAGGCGTACTATACCAAGGAATTCCTGCATATGGATATATGCCGTATTCAGTATTAGACAACATAGTGACTAAATCAGACTTTGATCTGTGCAACCATTCGTTGAACTGTTCATTAGAGCTCAACAATTCACAGGATTCCTGCTTAACCTTTTCCAGAGTTTTAGTAACCTGATGGCATGCATCTTCATATTTCAGAATCTGTGTTTCTTTTTTCCCAATTTCACAAGCTACAGCAAAAGATATGTAATCACAGGCCTTAGGTACTAATTGAATTTTATAGGAAGCTTTTTTATTCTCAATTGAATCAGGAACTTTTTCAAATTTGATCCTTGTCTTTCTTGGAACATTATCCAAACCTTTGTAGCCAAGGATAATCTGATCCTCCAGATATTTAGGAGTAGACTTTCGTCCTACCTTCTTTCTTGATAATCCTCTGACTTCAAAAATATCTTTAAAGTCCGATTCAAAGCTCAATGAGATATTGAAAGCCAAGGGCTCCATTCCAAAATTACATAGTCTTATTTTTTCATAGCAAACATTATTGTATACAAATATTGATCTGTGAATATGCAACGACCCCTTCTCTGCGATAGAACCATTTTTATTCAAATAGTCTGAATTAGTGAGGTCTACTGTCATCAACTCATTTTCTTCCTTCAAACTTGAGCTCAGAAGTAAGGGTCTGTGCCCTTCCACCAGCATTTCCAGCTTGCTTAAAAATCTGGTTCCTTCACAAAACAATCCCTGTGCACCATGCCCAATCGGAAACACGTCACCATAACGATCAAAGACCCCAAACATATCTTCATGCTTGAGCACCATAATCCTGTCATCGGCGAGAGATGAAGAAGCAAGAATAAAATATTGATTTTTATACTTGATATAACTTCCCATGCCTAAACATTTTTATATACAAAATTAATATTGGACATACTTTTAGTTTTAATAAGCTGGTCATATACTTCAACATAATCCCTTGTCATTCTTTCTGCCGAAAATCTCTTATCGAAACAAGCACGAACCTTACTCCTATCAAGCTTTTTCACCTCCTCAATACTACAAAGTGCTTCTTCCATACTTTCTACAATTCTTCCCGAAACTCCGTCTTCAATAACTTCAGGAACACTTCCGTTCCTCCATGCAATTACAGGCGTACCACAGGCTATTGACTCAATCATAACCAGACCAAATGGCTCAGGCCAGTCTATCAGAAAGACAAGAGCAATTGCATTTTCAAGAAATTCCTGCTTTTCTTTTTCACTGACTTCTCCAACATATTCTACCAAAGGATGATTGAGCATTGGTTTTATCACTGTCTCAAAATACTCATGATCTTTTGTATCTACTTTGGCTGCAAGCTTAATAGGAATGCCAGCGTCAATGGCTAATTGTATGGCTCTCTCGGGTCTCTTTTCCGGAGAAAACCTACCTAAGAATGCCAGATATTTCCCTTCTCTGTTACTTCCTTTATAAAGATCTGAAGGAAGTCCGTGATATACAGTTTCTACCCAATTAGCTTCAGGAAGTGGTTTTCTTTGAAAATCAGAAATTGACACTACCGGAATTTCTTTATATTCCTTGTATAATGGAATAAGATCAGTCATATCAAGCCTTCCGTGTAAAGTGCTAATATGAGGTGTAAGCATTCTCCTAGATAGCGGAAAATGAAGGTAATCAATGTGAAAATGTATTATATCAAAATTATCAACTTCCCTTTGTACCATCTCCATTAAAGTGAAATGGTGAGCAAGCGGGTCCATACTCTCACTATCCAATCTCAATGCTTTGTTGCAAGGAGCAATCAGTTTAGCTTTGGTTTCAGAATCTCCCGAAGCAAATAAAGTTACTTCATGTCCCTGCTTTACCAATTCCTCCGTCAGATAAGAAACAATTCTTTCAGTCCCTCCATATAATTTAGGTGGCACGCTTTCAAAAAGCGGACTCACTTGTGCTATCCTCATAAGTTCTTTATCATAATACTATTAGATTAACCATGGCTCATATCGAAAGTTTTTCTTTTCATTTTTCTTAGGATAAAGGGCAAAATATCAGCTATCTTTGGAATGGTAATTTGGCATTTAAATGAAAAAGTTAATTAGTCTGGTCATCAGAAAAATTCCAAGGAAATATCTACAGATATTTAGTCCGCTGGCACTTAAAGTTATTGCTCTTTTTTATGCGGGAAATAATGTAGAATGTCCAATTTCAGGGAAAACCTATAGAAAATTTCTTCCATATGGGAGAATTCCAAGACCTAACGCTTTGGCACCTGACAGCCTTTCTCTTGAAAGACATCGTTTGATGTGGTTATATCTGAAGAATAAGACAAATTTCTTTACTGCTAAGCTAAAGGTATTGCACATAGCTCCGGAACACTGTTTTATTCATCGTTTTGAGGAACTTAAAAATCTTGATTATATAACCGCCGATCTCGAATCTCCTTTGGCTAAGGTTAAAATGGATATACACCAAATTCCATTTGAAGCCAATACTTTTGATGTTGCTTTCTGCAACCATGTAATGGAACACGTTGATAGTGATATAAAGGCTATGAGTGAAATTTACAGGGTATTGAAGCCTGGCGGATGGGCTATCATTCAATCTCCTCTTGACTTAACCCGCAAAACTACTTTTGAAGACTTTTCCATAACTGATCCTTCTGACAGAGAAAAAATATTCGGACAAAATGATCACGTTCGGGTTTATGGAAGAGATTACAAAAAACGTCTTGAACAAGGAGGATTTACAGTTATCGAGGACGACTATGTAATGCAACTTGATCCCAAAATTGTAGAGAGGTATGCTTTACCAAAAGAGGAAATTATTTATCTGTGTAAAAAATAAGGCTATTTCTTTTCTTTAAACAACTCTCTTTTAAGTTCTGTTAAAAAGCCGATTCCATAGCCCGTAAGCTGTGTAAATACAGCAGCCACGCTGAGAAAGCCAATTTTTAAACTCCTGTTTTTTATAGTTGCATCTATCAAAATCAGTACTGAATACAAAAGCAATATTCCCAAACATAAATAGAATATGGTACTGCTAAAAATTGATGAAAGTAAAGTGAATGCACAGAATATGGTAAATGCTGCGGGCATGAAATGAATTGGCTTTAACTCCGCAGGAAAAAATCTGTAAATATTTATTCTTGCCCTTCCGAAAAAATGTAATTGCTTAAAGAAATGAGTGAAGTTTGTCCTTCTTTTATGATAAACAAAAGCATTCTCTACAAGGCCGGATTTGAATCCACTGTTTAATATTCTTATACTAAATTCTATATCCTCTCCCATCCTGGTAATAATATATCCTCGAGTATTCTCAAATACCTGCCTTGATATTCCCATATTAAAACTTCTTGGATGAAAAGTTCCAACCCTTTTTTTATTTCCTCTTATTCCTCCAGTAGTAAATAATGAGGTCATTGAATAACTGATTGCCTTCTGAACATCAGTAAATGAAGGATGGCTTTTATCCGGGCCTCCAAATGCATCCAGGTAATTTTCATTCAAGGCCTTTTCAAGCTCTTCAAAATAGTTGGCAGGGATAATGCAATCGGAATCAAAAACGATAAAATAATCACCGTTGGCTCTTTCATATCCATAGTTTCTAGAAAAGCCTTGTCCGGTATTTTCTTTATAATAATACGTTACTTCAAGTTGCGATTTGAAAGAATTAACTATATCCTCACATTTTATGGAAGACCCATCTTCAACAATAACAACATCGAAATTATTGTAAGTCTGTTTTGTAAGACTTTCCAAAAGTTCTTTAATTTCATCAGGACGGTTGTAGATGGGAATAACTACAGAATACCTTCTCATGCAATATCTCCGACTTTATCAAGAACTATATAATCAGACTTATTATGAGAATTCATCGTAAGTATTTCCCCGATAAAACCTGCTAAAAATAATTGTACCCCAATAATTATGGCAACTAATGCAAGGTAAAACCATGTATTATTGACAACATCTCTCCCTTTAATGCCCATAGAAAGACTGTAGATCTTATCAGCAAGTAGATAAAAAGTAGTAAAAAATCCGAAGATAAAAGACAATGTACCTAGTGAGCCAAAAAAGTGCATTGGCCTTTTTTTAAATTTAGTTACAAAGGTTATTGACAAAAGGTCTAGAAAGCCATATAAAAAACGTTCCAAACCAAATTTGGTCGTTCCATATTTTCTTGCCTGGTGCTGAACCACCTTTTCTCCAATTTTTCCAAAACCATTTCTTTTGGCTATTACTGGTATATATCGATGCATCTCGCCATAAATCTCGACGTTTTTTATCACCTGATATTTATATGCTTTCAAGCCACAGTTAAAATCATGAAGCTTAATTCCTGATATACTACTGGTAACTCCATTAAATAACTTGGTAGGAATAGTTTTTGAAATGGGATCAAATCTTTTTTTCTTCCAACCTGATACAAGATCATATCCCTGATTTTTGATCATATCATACAGTTCAGGAATTTCATCCGGACTATCCTGCAAATCAGCATCCATGGTGATCACCACTTCTCCTTTAGCATTATGAAATCCATGATTCAAAGCCGCACTTTTACCATAATTACGACTAAATCTAACGCCCTTGATATAAGGATTATCTATATTCAGTTTTTCAATTACTTCCCATGATTCATCTGTACTACCATCATCGACAAGAATAACTTCATACTTAAAATTATTAGCATTCATTACTCTACTTATCCATTGAGTAAGCTCGGGTAATGACTCTGCTTCATTCAACAAAGGCACTACTACAGATATGTCCGGTCTTAGAGAAGCCATCTTAATTATTAATAAAATACATTCCTTTGTTAATTACAGCCAAAGGTTTTCCCTTAAACTTCCAACCAACAAACGGAGTATTTTTAGATTTAGATTTAATATCACCTTTAGTAAACTCCCATTCTCTTTCTGAATCGAATATGGTAATCTCAGCAAGCTCTCCTTCTTTTATAACTGGCTGAGACAACCCCAGAATTCTTCGGGGCGCATAAGATATCTTCTCAAGAATTGTTTCAAGAGAAATATCTCCTTTGAGAGTATTAACAATGGAGAACACTGATTCTAATCCAATCATTCCAAATTCAGCAAGATCGAATTCTAAATTCTTGCTCTCTTCATCCTGAGGATTATGATCTGATACGATAGCATCAATAACTCCATCTCTCAAATAACTCCAGAATGCATCAACATCTTCCTTAGACCTTAATGGAGGGTTCACCTTTAAATTTGTATCGAATGAAGTCAGTAAGGTATCATCAAGAGCAAGATTATATGCTGTAATATCAGAAGTCACATTCAAACCTTCAGCTTTAGCCTCTTTAATAAGCTGAAAAGAACGAGGACTACTGACATGAGAAAAGTGAATTTTTCCTCCTGTATACCTTAATATCCTAAGATCTCTTTCAACAATAATCTCTTCAGCCAACTTAGGAAGCCCTTTCAAGCCTAATACTGTACTGGTAAATCCTTCGTTCATCTGACCATACATTGAAACATATTTATCCTCTGCATGCACAAGTAATAATCCATCAAATGACTGTAGATATTGAAGTGTCTTTAATAACACATCAGAATGCCAGATAGGTTTATTTCCATCAGAAAAAGCTATTGCTCCAGCTTTATGCAAATCAATCATCTCTGTAATTTCTTCACCCTTATTGTCTATAGTAACAGCAGCAACAGGGTAAACAGAAGTTATTTTATTTGCAGACCTGTTAGAAATATATTCAACAAGATCTTTAGTTTGTAAAACGGGCTTGGTATTAGGCATACAAACCATACCTGTAAACCCACCCGACGCTGCTGCTTTGGTAGCAGAATGAATATCTTCTTTATGTTCACTTCCGGGATCTTTAATAGATGCCCTTAAGTCAAACCATCCGGGGGAAACTTTTAAATTGGGGCTTTCAAGTACAACATCAGCAGTCTCTTCAAAATCTCCAATCTTCTCAATTTTACCATCAATAATAACTATATTCTTTTTCTGAAAATGATAAGGTGAATTTTTATCTATTATTTCAGCAGATTTTAAGAGAATTTTCATTTTAAAAGAAGCGAATCAATAAAATTTCTGTGAGTAAAAACAACAGGCACAAAATTAAACAATATTTCCAAAGAGGCCTTCCTTGTTCTTCATTTTTAAAATCTTTAAGAAAAGAATCCGTATTATTCAGAGGAAGAATCTTAACATTCGGATGAACAGCCTGAACTTTCTTTAATTCATCTATTGTATAAAACTCCATAATAGATTCTTTCTTGCCAAAGTTTAAAGCAACAATCCTTTCAATATTTCCCTGCTTGTTTACAAGAGAATAAAATCCAGGTCCCATTTCCCTGTCAGGTATTTCAACCACCAGCTGTTTACCTGAAATTCTTTGATCTGGAATAAACTTAATCCCATTACCTTCTAGTGTAAAAATATTTTCAACGCGAGGATCTGTTAATTCAATAGTAAAATTTTTATCCTGAAAACTATATCCTAATTTTTCATACGATGAAAAACTATCAAATCCGATTTTATATAAAACAGGAACAAATAACGCATGCCTAGGAAAGTTTGTATAACCAGAATTGAATGGGGCTGTAAAGAAAAATAACTTGCCTTTTCCTGAACTAAATTCAGACAAGAAAGACCTTCCATTCTTAAACTTTAATAATCCATTAGATTGACTCTGAGAATATAAAATGGGAAAGGCATAAGGCATTGAAATATTGTGGTCCTTTTTCTCAAATATATTTTTAAAGAAAGGATTGTTAAAATCAGGAGGTACTAAGGTATAAAGCCCCCTATCCCCTAATGTATCTGCCGAATAGGAATCAACCTGAGATATATTTAAACTTTTTAATAAACTATTTAAGTTGTTTATATCAGTTGTTCTAGAAGGGACATATATAAGCTCACCACCTTTCTTAACAAAATCAGCAATGGACTCAGAAAGAGAAACTGGAATATTCTTTACAGCATTAAATACTATTAAATTAGAAACTGGAATTGCAGAATAATCAAGACTACCTGATGAAGTTGATGTAACAACAAAAATATCTTCATTACTAAAAAGATTTCTCAAATAGGAATTATCCTCGTCATCTATTAATAAAACTTTAACCTTGGGACTGGGATTAATTGTAAAGAAATATTGATTGTCAAAAGAGATAGGACTGTCGTCGATAGAAAGAATACATTTTTTAACTGAATTACCTGTTATGTTAAAAGGAATTTTCACAACTAAAGAGATTCCATTACTTACTTCAGCTACTGCAGAACTAACCTGAATTCCATCAATATTTAGTTTCAAATTCACCTCTTTACGCTCTTCATTTCCTTGATAATTAAGCTTTACATTAATTTCATTATTCTGATTAACTTTCACATAAGGAGTTCCTAACCAGACTGAATCTATGAAGACATTGGAAACCTCTTTATTCTGAACTGGTATCCAATAATATTCAGATAAAGAATCAAACTCCAAATTCTCCAAGGATCCCATGGTTGATTTTTGAAAATCAGAGAACCAATAATAATTATTTATAGATTTACTATCTAAATCACTGAGATTTTTAAACCTATTATTAACTTCGTCACCACTTCTATATTCATTGGAAAACTTTATCTCAGATAGCCTTTCGCTAAACCGATCTTTGTTTCTTTTAAATAAATCTTTCCCTTCAAAATTATTGGTCAAAAGCGCATAGTTAGTAGACGTAGGATTAAGATCCACGAGGGATAACAATGATTTTGTTACCACATCGAGAGCTTTTCCATCCTCCAATTCATTTTCCATGCTATACGAATTATCCAGATACACTCCGACATTATTTTTAGATTTAGCCCCAATCCCATTACCCTGAATTATTGGCTGAGCAAAAGCCAACACTAGAAATAAAATAAATAATATCCTGCTAAGTAGAATTAGTATTTGCTTTAATCTAAAACGAGTGGATGTTGACTCCTTAACTACTTCCAGAAACGAAACGTTGGTAAACAACACCTTTACTGGACGTTGGAAATTAAAGAGATGAATAATTATCGGAATTAATATAGCCGATATTGCGAACAAATAAGAAGGATATAGAAAATTCATTAATTCAAATCAGAAATCAAGTTTCAAGGCTGTAATATAAAAATTAAATTTTCAATTTGACTAAATGAATAGACGCAAATATGAATTAAATCTAAAACGATAACACTAAAAAATTAAATATAAAAATAACCATTTGTTTCTGTTGAAAAAAAGATAGAAACCCATATAAATAAAAAAAAGCTCTGAGTTGATATCAGAGCTTTCTAATAATAAGGTTGGCGACTACCTACTCTCCCGGGTGTTATCCTAGTACCATCAGCGCCACGGGGCTTAACTTCTCTGTTCGGAATGGGAAGAGGTGAACACCCGCGCTATAATCACCATTAAGGTTTTTAATACTTTTATTTTTTTTGACTCTTAAACCTTTTGTTTAAGGTCATGACAACATCTGAGAAAAAGATATATACTATAACACACAGCGCTAACGGAAAGTCTACGGGTAATTAGTATTGCTCAGCTTAGGACATTACTGTCTTTACACCTG